>CAYYGK010000190.1:0-5063 GCA_964471145.1 uncultured Eubacteriales bacterium
CTTTGGAGAAGCTACCGGAGTCCTTGCGCTTGTGAACAGCATCATGCGCCTGTGATATTTTCATGGGCTTTTCTGCTTTTAACCTTCAATTTTTAGTCATAAATGTCATAACAAAGTTGATTCTGCATATGTTTTTTGTATCATATTCGTAATTTTTGAACCTGTTCTGAATCAAACCAGTATTGTTTAAGTACAATTTCTAAGTTTTGTATCCCGGCAAGAATCCATTGTATTAACTCTTTGTCCTTTATGGGGTAAAATTTTCCCATCAAAACAGGGAGGTGTACATTTAATGGCACAATTACCAATAAGCAAACAGGATGCAGTTGCCTTTTTCAGGTACCAGGTTATATCGGAGATGCTTGACGCACCCAAGGGCTTTATTGAGGCAACTGCAAAGAAACTTGCCAAACGGCAGTTTAATGATGTTGTAAACAAGCGTATTGTTACATTTTCTGAAAGGACAATTTTCAAGTACTACTCAGACTACAGGAAATACGGCTTTGATGGACTAAAGCCCAAAGGAAGATCGGATAAGGGAAAACACCCTGGAATTGATCCTGAAATCATTACTTTGATACTTGCATTGAAAAAGGAACTGCCTATACGTTCTGCTGCAAAAATCATCAGCATGCTTACTGTTGCAAACAGAATAGAAGAAGGTAATCTTCATGTAAGGACGGTAAACAGGATATTGCACCAATATGGCTACACCCGTGAAAGTATTAAGAAAAGTTCACGGATATATGCAAAGCATGAAAAGGACAGAATCAATGCTATGTGGCAGAGTGATGTGATGAGTGCATTTTACATACCCGATGGCAACAACGGCAATAAGATGGCATATCTTATAGGCGTTTTGGATGATCATTCACGGAGAGATATGCACTCTGAATTTTACCTTGATTCCACGCTGACAAGGCTTGAAGACACATTAAGGAAAGCTGTCACTAAGTTTGGGGCCAGCCATTCGTTATATGTAGACTATACCGAAAAAATAACTATGCCGAAGAAAATCGTTGTTGCGCCCTCCATCTGCGTTTTCCTCTAAAACTTCGGCATAGTTTTTACTACAGTTTGTAAAGTCTATCTGAATATTCTTTGACTTTCCACAGTTTTTTAATATTAGAAGGATTGGCCTTATGCAGTGACTTCGAAAGCGTTTCCAGCGTCGCAAAAGCGTAAAAACCAGATGTCGTAGAAAGTACCTCATGACCTAGAAGTTGTTGAATGTGTGGCAGCGGTATGCCTTCCTGATACAGATGCATAGCTCTGGTTTTTCGTATCATATGGCAGTGAACGTTTTTCGGCATTAATGGGCATGTATCAGTCAACTTTTTAGCGTATCTTTTTATCATCTTCTCAGGGGTGTCAATGGATAGCTTATGTACCTTTCCGTGTGTTATGGCGTAAAACAATGGCATACCAGTGTTTTCGGTTGAGTACCTATGAAACTCTTGAAGGTAACGCCTTAGGTGTGCCATTGTGCTGTCCATCAGAGGAACGTTCCTGTATTTCCGACCTTTTCCGAAAAACGTAACATGGGGTATGGATGCGTCTATGTGCAGGTCACACAACCTTACGTTCAGTGCTTCCGAAACACGTGCTGCAGTATCGTACAAAAAAACAAGTAACATTTGGTTCCTCCGCTCTATCTTTCTACATATATCCGGAGCTGCCAGCAATGCAGACATAGTTTCCCTTTCAAAGAACTCAAT
This sequence comes from uncultured Eubacteriales bacterium, assembly GCA_964471145.1. GTDB lineage: Bacteria > Bacillota > Clostridia > Acetivibrionales > STF1-152 > CAYYGK01. The sequence goes on from CAYYGK010000190.1 coordinate 1,719, forward strand.
AGGTGCTTGTACCAGTCTTACCCCTTTGACCGTGCCTGAATTTATAAAGATAGGCATAATGTCTGTACATTCCTGTGACGCGTATTCCAAGAGCGAGTGCAATGCTGTTAGCCGAAGGTTGCAAGTTTTTGGAGCGAGTTGTACTGTTTTATGCATCCACACCATGTATCCTTTGATATTTTTCCTGTCAAGCATTTTAAAATTGATTTCTTTACGTTTGATGCCCTTTTCTATCTCAAGATAGTCAATATAACGGTTAAGGCAATTTCTGTAGGCGTCTATAGTATTACTGCTTGCTCTCCTGACATCTGAAAGATAGCTATTAAGGAATTCAGCCGCAATATTCCAAAAAAATACATTATCTTCAGCTCTGTTCTTCATGTGGCACCTCCGGTATAAGGTGTTCCAATGAACGTGCTTTTTGCGCAAAAGACCTGAAATACTCAGGTACGAAATGGAAATAATATAGCGTACTCTGAATATTCACGTGTCCCATATACCTCATTAAGAACACTAACATTACGTTGACGTCTTTACCTTGTTGCGCCCATCTATTCAGGTTTGCATATGCAAAATGGTGCCTGAAATCATATGGACGAGGCTTGATTGGGGAATGAAAATGGGGAAGTGCTGTGCTCCAGATTCTGTTGAAATTTACTGTGATAAAGCCTTTATTGTATGGTTTGTGTTGATCCCTTGGGAAAAAATATATCCTCTCAGGAATGATGTTATCCATTCGCTTGTCATATGTTTTTAAAACCTCAGCCAGACTATCGCTGATAAAGATACGCCTGCTGTGTCCTTTTGATGCTATGATATCAATACGTTTGTTTTCAAGACAAACATTGCTACACAGTAGCATACGTACTTCCCTGCACCTGAGGCCACAACAATACAATAAACGGAATACCGCTGGAATGACCAATTCCCTACCAGGCCATTCTTTTCTTTTTTGAATTTTGTCGCAATGACTAAAAAAAACCATGATCTCGGACGTTTTGAAGAAATAAGGCAAATGTCGATCCAGTCGTGAGCCCCGTTTGGGCGGAAGGATGTATGCGTTATCGTATCCGTTCATAACAAGATATCTGCTGAATTCTCTGATAACAGCCGACATATTGTACAAGCTGCCAGGGGTATTCTTGGCAGTGGCACACCAGCCAGACACAAGCTCTCTATCTGGAACTTGAGTAGTTGGATTGTTCGAAATGGCATATGCCAAAAAGGATTTTAGATAATATTCTGCTGTTTCGTATTTAATTCCCAACACTCTTTTATGGTTAAGGAATTGTTCAGCTAGGTATTCGAGTGCCATAGATTTATTGTTATTCAATATCCGCACCTCCTTCCACAGTAGGAAGTGAGAGACAACACTCAGCCATCATGTTTTCATCAGTTGCTAAATACACTTCGACACTATTCGGGTTGCAATGACCGAGCACAGCCGATATGTCATAAAGAGGAACACCGGTCTTCAACATATGGGAAGCTGCATTATGGCGAGTAAACCTTGTTCCACAGATCCTATCATGTTTAAGAATACCGGAATTGCGGAATGCGTTCAACAGGATGGTCCGATATGCATTGTGGCTGGAGAGAGGTCTAAACGGGGCGAACTGTGAAAGGAACAGTCTCGTTGAGTTCGTTGAGGGACGCTCATTTAAAAGATAATCTGCGATAGCATTACCGTATGTAGCTCTTAACGGAAGTTCCAGCGACTTTGATGTCTTCTGTTGCGCAACGTAAATTCTATCATTTACCCAGTCGATATCGGCAATTTTTAAGTTACATAAGTCTACGGAGCGTAAACCAGTTTCGAACGCTAGCCAGCAGATAGCCTTGTTTCTTGCTGAAAGGTTTACTGCAGTTTTCAAATACTCTACAAATGTTTCATGCTCGCGTTCTTCCAACACGGGTATAATCTCCTTTTTCCGTTTTGGGGCTTTAGGGAAGGTTACAAGAAGATGCCGCATTGATTCGCTTTTTGAAAAAAACAACTTTAGACCAGGAAGATGTGCATAGATGCTTGTAGATTGATAGTGCTCCCTGCACAACATTTCCAAAAAGGATGATACGCTCTTGCTCTGAATTTCATCTGTTGCGCAGTATCCATTCTCTTCACAATAGAGAAGAAAGTGATAAACAAATCGTTTATATCCGTCAATCGTATTCTTCTTTAGCCCAATTTCTTTTGCCATGCAGTGGACGAATGATGCATGTGCCTCAATAAACTGTGGTGTACTTAGTAAGGCCAGAGTAGGCGTGCGGGGGAGCGCAGGCCGTTCCAATTTACCTGTATCCTGATAGCTTTTTAAAATGTGTATGCACAGCCTGTGCCGTTTGAATCTAGATTCGCTGTACGCACCCGTCTTGAAATGTAATGAATCGTTAATAAATACTTGAGAAAGCTCGTCGTCAATTGCGTTTTTACCCATTCTGTCCGCCATATTTTTCAGCAACATGCAGGTGTTTCTCACTTGCTTGATATACCCGCTGCAATAATGAGCTTTTTCCATTTCAGTTAATACCATGCTGGTTAATTCTTTTAGGTTTATAATCTTGATTTTGTGCATTATTACACCTCCTGAAAAATTTGTTTACAGGATAATGTTTGCACAAAATTACAGTTTCTAAACTATGCCGAAGTTTTAGAGGAAAACGCAGATGGAGGGCGCAACAACGATTTTCTTCGGCATAGTTATTTTTTCGGTATAGTCTACACTATTCCGAATTCGGAATAGTGTAGATAATGGTAAAATCTATATATCTGAACAGTTTAAACTCATATGTGCAAAGCTCGGGATCAAGCTTAAGTATGCAACTCCCAAAAACGCTGCAGGGAAAGGTAAAATTGAGAGATACTGGAAAACAGTTCAGGAATCCTTTCTGCCCGAAATCAAAAAGCAACCGGTCAAGTCCCTTTCCGAGCTAAATGATTTGTATTTTGCCTGGAAGAAAAATGAGTATGATGAAAAACTGCATTCATCAATTGGCATGTCTCCGAAACAAAGGTGGGAAGAATCCCTTAAAAGCGGTGCAAAACTAAGATACTTCTCCCCTGTACAGCTGGAAGAGATATTCCTTCACGCTGAAGAGAGAACAGTCAACAAATATGGTGTCATCTCTTTTGAAGGAAATACCTATGAAACTGATGCTGAACTTATCGGTAAAAAGGTAGTAGTAAGATACAATCCATTTCATCTGGAGCATCTGCATATATATTACCTGGACAAATACTTTGGAGCAGCAAGGATTATTAACCTGAAAACACAAAGGCATAAAAGCATAGGTTCAGTAACTGAAGAGTCAGGTTACGACAGTGAAATATCACAGCTGTACTTTGAA
>CAYYGK010000191.1:0-5026 GCA_964471145.1 uncultured Eubacteriales bacterium
TTCGGTGTGGGAAGGTAAAACGCCGGAACCATCCGCCCAAAGCTTTGAGGTCGGACGGGATCTATGAAGCTACCAAGGCATAAAGCCTGTTGCCGGGCGTTATGTCGAGGGAATGTCAAAGCGGCAGCTGCACCCGGAGAAGTCTGTGGTGATGCAGTCTCGGACGCGGGTTCGATTCCCGCCGCCTCCACCAAATCTAAACACAAAGATTGATACAATGAAAAGCCCTTGATACAAGGGCTTTTCGCATATATGGAGTAAATTAGTGCTGCTTTTGGCAGTGATTTTACTGCATTTTGCACTCTTTCGTTAAAAGATGCACACCTCTGAGGGAAAACTGACCTTTCGTTAAATAGTATAGGTATCGTTAATAGGTATGGGGTACATATTACTCTAAAAGTTTAAACATTACATTAATATTGAGATATTTGTTGCGATATTGGCGAATTATTTTGCTTAGATATGCGAAAACATAAATACAGTATTGACATACTAAAATATTAAGATGTATAATAGAATTATTAAAATAATTGAGAGGGGAGGTCCAATTTGAACATAAACATTGGTACAGCACTGAATACCTTATATCAAAGAAAGCTATCTTCCAGAGAACAATTACTCAAAGAGATGCTTCGTGTAAAGATGACATTGAAAAAACTTCATGAATACCCGGATATTTGTGAAAATAAAGAGAAGCTTTTTAGATTGATGAAAAAAACCACGGAAGATGAATTGGGCTTTTTCCCTGCTGATAGAGATGATTTTTTTGATATCTTCAAAGCATTAAAGGACATTGACCTAATTGACTTTACGCTGGAAATCTACAAGAATGACAGATTGGGTACGGTAATTACCCCTGTATATCTTACCCGCTATATCAGCGCCAGGATAAGATTATTAAACCCAAAGAAAATGCTTATCACAGAAGCCGAAAAGCACCTTGCGGGACTTAGAGAGATGGTTGATGGATTTCAGAACGCAGAATTTACACTAACGACACAATATAAGCTCATGTATAATCTATTGATGTTATCCTTTGGAGATATAGGAAACGTTAGGATCAGATTTGAGTCCATCTATACAAAATGTTTGGGGAAAGACAAGTTTGATTATATTTATTCACTTCCGGATTTCGGGCATAAAGCAGATGATTTGGGCAAAAAGTTCTTAACGAAAGACAGCGATGGTATTGCTGTTGAAAACATGCTGGAGCATCAGAGCGAGAATGGAACCCTTGATATCATTGTGCCGGCAAAAACAACTTTTGCAGCTATGGGCTTTGAAAAACTGCGTGCTTATATTACCGACAATTACTGTGTGGAGAGTATTTACATTTTGCCGGAAGGTACTTTCAGACCGGTTACTGCTGTTAAAACATATATGTTATCTATTTTGGGGAAGAGAAAGACGAAAGTGGAAATAGGCATGTTTGAATTAAGCAATAAGAAGGATGTTGAGATAAAAGACAGAAAGACCATTCCAACAACTGAGTTTATATCCCACGAAGACTGGCGTATAGAACTCTTATTGGCAGATGATGATGAAAACATACGAAAGTTTAAAAACTCCAGTATTGAAAAGGTGAAACTTAAAGGTGTTGCAGAGGTCTTTAGAGGAAAATCCATTCTCAAGAAAGATATTTCCCCTGGCAGCATTTCAATCCTGAACATTTCCAATATAGAAAACGGGGAAATAGATTACCGAGATATGGATACCATCGATGAAGAAGAACGGAAGGTTAAGCGTTACGAACTGATGTCAGACGATGTAGTACTCTCCTGCCGGGGGACGGCGGTTAAATCAGCTGTATTTGCAAAGCAAGATAAAATCGTCATTGCGTCAGCAAATCTGATTGTCATTAGACCCAAAGAAAAGGTCAAAGGTGAGTTTATCAAAATATTCTTTGAAAGCCCTGCTGGCCTCGCCATCATCAAAAGCTTTCAGCGAGGCACAACCATCATGAATATTAATTATTCGGACATCATGGAAATGGAGATCCCCTTGCTGCCATTTGATAAGCAGCAGGAAATCATCAAACAGTACCATGTCGAATTAGAAGTGTATAAGGATACCATCAAAAATGCGGAAAGTCGTTGGACAAGTATAAAACATGGCATTTATAGTGAATTAACATAGGAGGGGATTACCCATGCCAGTGAATTTGGAGTTTGAAAACAAGTTGTGGGAAATGGCGGATAAACTGAGGGGTAATATCCAGCCTTCAGATTATAAGGATGTTGTTCTTGGACTCATATTTCTAAAATACATCTCAGACAGCTTTGAAGAAAAATTTAATGAGATTGTAGAAGAGGGAGAAGGATTTGAAGAAGACAGGGATGCTTACCTTGAGGATAATATTTTCTTTGTACCACCCAGTGCCAGATGGGATTTTATCAAAAAGAGTGCCAAGCAGAGTACCATCGGGCAAATCATTGATGAAGCTATGATTGCCATCGAACGGGAAAATAAAAGTCTTAAGGGAGTGCTCCCCAAGAACTATGCGAGGCCCGAACGTGATAAAACAAAGCTGGGCGAACTCATTGATTTATTTTCTTTTAACCTTGGCAGCAAAGAGGCTAAAGCACAGGATGTCCTGGGAAGGGTCTATGAATACTTTTTGGGAAAATTCGGGTCCAGCGAGGGAGAATTTTATACCCCTCCAACCATAGTCAAACTTCTTATCGGTATGATTGAGCCATATAAAGGCCGGGTTTATGACCCCTGCTGCGGCTCGGGTGGCATGTTTGTCCAGTCTGCACGATTTGTGGAAGAGCACCAGGGACGAAAGGATGATATCTATATCTACGGCCAGGAATACACCGCCGCTACCTGGAAGCTTTGTAAGATGAATCTTGCTATCAGAGGGATTGATGCAAACCTGGGCAGCAGGGATGCGGATACATTTGGTAACGATTTTCATAAAAACTTAAGGGCTGAGTACATTTTAGCCAATCCGCCTTTTAATGTCAGCGACTATACATTGATACAAGACGATGCCCGATGGAAATATGGGATTCCACCTAAAAACAATGCTAACTATGCCTGGATTGAGCATATTATCAGCAAGCTGTCTCCAAAGGGCGTGGCGGGCTTTGTGTTGGCGAACGGTTCCATGAGTACTTCCACAAAAGCAGAAGCTGAAATCCGAAAGAATATTATAGAAGCACCTAACGGCGGGTTGGTAGACTGCATTGTCACAATGCCACCGAACCTGTTTTATAATGTTACCATTCCGGTATGTCTGTGGTTCCTGTCAAAGAAGAGAGAAAACAGAAAGGATAAAATTCTTTTCATTGATGCCCGCAAGATGGGCACCATGGTGACCCGCAGGCACAGAGAGCTATCCAATGAGGAAATAGCAAAGATCTGCGACAATTATCATAACTGGCGGGATGGCAAAGAAGAATACGAAGACGTTGAGGGTTTCTGCAAGTCTGCATCAATCGAAGAAGTGAGTGAGCATGTGAATATATTCTTACCCCAGGAAGATATGTAGGGATTGAAAATGGAGAAGAAGACGATGAACCCTTTGATGAGAAAATGACAAGGCTTACATCAGAACTGGCTGAGATGTTTGCCAAATCGCATAAGCTGGAGGAGGAAATCAAGAAGCGATTGGGGGCGATTGGGTATGAGTTCTAAAGACACGGAGATTATCATGTATCGGTCTGAGGATGGCACAATAAAAATAGATGTGCGTATGGAGGATGAAACAGTATGGTTGTCACAAGCGCAGATGGTAGAGCTGTTTCAGACGACAAAGCAAAATATCAGTTTTCATATTAATAATTGCTTTAAAGGGGGAGAACTTGAGCCGAAAGCAGTTGTCAAGGAATACTTGACAACTGCCCAGGATGGGAAAAGATACAAAACGAAGCACTACAATCTGGATGTCATAATCTCTGTCGGCTACCGTGTAAAATCTTTACGCGGCACACAATTTCGTATTTGGGCAACCGAGCGGCTGCGGGAGTATCTTATTAAGGGTTTTACTATGAACGACGACCTTTTGAAGAAAGCCGGCGGCGGTAACTACTGGAAAGAGCTTTTGGAACGTATTCGGGATATCCGTTCCAGCGAAAAAGTGTTCTACCGACAGCTGTTAGACCTTTTTGCCACCAGTGTTGATTATGACCCAAAATCAGAGGAATGCAAACAGTTCTTTCAGATTGTACAAAATAAATTGCACTATGCAGTAAACAAGCAAACTTCTGCTGAAGTTATCTATAGCCGGGCAAATGCGGAATTGCCTTTTATGGGCATGAAGACTTTCTCCGGTGACCAACCCAATAAAGAGGATGCAATGATTGCAAAGAATTACTTGGATGAAAAAGAGTTATCCGTGTTAAACCGTATGGTTTCAGCATTTTTTGATTTGGCAGAACTACATGCTATGAATCATGAACCAATGTATATGCGAGACTGGCTGCCACAGGTAGACGATTTTGCCGAGCGCTACGGAAAGGGGATATTGCAAAATGCAGGAACCGTCAGCCGTCAGTCCGCAATTGAGAAAGCTGCCGATGAATATAAGAAATACCGCAAACGGATATCGGATTTGCCTACTCCTGTCGAACGGGATTATCTGGAGAGCATTAAACAGGCGCAGAAAAAGCTGGAATGCAAGACTGGAGGTGAGCAGGAATGAGTTTAGATGGGTGGAAAACTGCCACTCTTGGCGACATTTCACAATTCTCAAGGGAGAGAATTAGTGGGTAATATGGTACTTAGCATAGAAACAGAATTTATTGAAAATGAATCAGAGGATGTTACAAAACAGGATTGTGAAATAAATGCATTCTACAGGCTGGCTGAGAAAATCAAAATAAGTAACAAAAGACTACCTATATGCATATTGGGGGAGCGTTTGTCTGCCCCGAGCTATTTGTTGTTGAGGATGTTTTCAGCCCTCGTAATGGCCTTTGTGACAATGTTTCCGCAGTCCCTTGAGGACACATTGCCCCAGCCGTTATCCCTTTTGACCGTGTCGTAAACACCAAGTTCCTTTGCTATCTCATACTTTAGC
>CAYYGK010000192.1:0-4958 GCA_964471145.1 uncultured Eubacteriales bacterium
CTACAACTGCGGCGGCAACTACCAGATATGTTAAAAACCCTGTCTTTCCATTTATCATACTCATACCCCTCTGTTAGTTATAGTTAGTATAGCACTCTTTCATTAACTGTGCATGCTCTGAATATGTACCCTGAAAGTTTAAAAGTCTGTCCTGTATTTTTCCTCTTCTTCGGTTCCTTCTCTGTTATCTGAAAACATACGGTAAGGTATCCTCATGGGCTTTCCAAAATCATTATAATACTCAATTTCCCCATGGGAATCGTTTGCATTGAAATTAATGCCCAGTATTTTATTGATCCAGTCCATCCAGTTGTTAAGTTCATTAAGAGGCGAAAAAGTTACGCGTTCTTCAGAAACCGAAGAGGAAAAGTTGGAATGGCCAATTAATATAAGATGGTCTATGGTTCTTGTAGCCGCTACATACAGCAGCCTTTTCTTCTCTGCAATCAGTCTGTCGCACAAACGCTTTTTAATAATCCTTTTTATAAGTATTGGTTCAGACTCCCAGTCATTTTCAGGATTAGGTGCATTAATTCCAATTTCGGGCAACTCATTCCGGTTTATACAGTCTTCAACAATACTCATTTCATATGGCACCTGCCCCAGGTGCACAGCTTCCTTTGCACCCAGGTTGAATCCCGCACCCAGATCGGGAACAAAAACCATAGGGAACTCAAGTCCCTTAGACTGGTGTACCGTCATAATCTGTACCGACCCTCCAAGACTTATGTCTATATCAGCTTCACCTTCTTCAGCAACGTAATCTATCCGGTCGTTAAGCCATTGATTGAAATCCGAAAGATCTATGTTTTCCTCAATGCTCAATTGGCGGATGCTGTCCATAAGTTTTTCAATATTGGATACGGCCTGATCCCCCCTGGCTCCACGGCTTAGGCTGGCGTAATAACCACCTTCAAGCAGGATGCAGCGAAGCAGCCTGGGCAGAGTCAGCCGGCCGGTAAGTTTAAGCCACCTCTGCAGCTTTTGTGCAGCACTTATGACAGATCTGTAATCCTTATCAGAAAGTGCCTCTTTAAGCCTGCTGTTATTCCCCCTGGCAGCTTGTGACAATTTTGAAAACAGATTTTCTCCTTCCTGCATCCTTGTCAACACGAAAACTCCTTCATCTGACAGATGTCCGGCTGGTGACCGCAAAAATGCCATAAGAGAAATGTCATCCAAAGGGTTGTTTAAAAATGAAATAAGGTTTCCAATGTCTACAACTTCCTGCCGCTGAAAAAAACCCCTCCCCCTTACAACCGTGAAATCAATACGGTGAAGCCGTAGAGCATCCTCATAGCTTTTCAGCATGGTCCGCCTGTTCAGCAGTATCGCCACAGCAGGCAATCCTTTTTCGGCACATTCACGCACATACCTGTATTTTTCATCATCCCCCGTAAACACCTCCCTGATTTTTTCCACAATCATCAATGCTTCCTTGTAGTGGTTGTTCATGGATGAGGATGTAATGTCACTGTCACCAATACTGCCGCTGTCTGCCATAAGAAGCTCAACACTCCCCTTTCTTTTATTGCCGGAGCATAAAAGCTTTTGGGGCCTTGCATCATATTCCTCATAGATTTTACAATAGAACAGGTCATGGAAAAACATATTGAAGAAGTTGATGGGTACTTCGGCTGACCGGAAATTTTCCCTGAACAGGATTTCTCCAAGGCGTTCGGTTTGTTCATTATCAACTCTTTTTATGTATTCGTCGGTGTAGTCCATTGATTCATCAAGCTTTAAATCAAAGGGCAGCAGATGAAATCCACAGTTGAGGTTTGCATTTTTTATTTCCCGCCTTACCTTTGAAAACAGCCTGACATCACCGCCGCGGAATGAATATATGGCCTGTTTCTCATCCCCCACAATAAAAAGCCTGGGTTCAGTGATTGTTTCTGTTGAGTCGGCGGCTATCCTCTTTATTATTTGCCACTGTATATCATTTGTATCCTGAAACTCGTCCACCATAATATAAAGAAAACGGTTTTTCAGTTCCTCCACAACATGCTTGTGCTTTTCTCCGGATAAAAGATTGAGTGTCTTCAGTTGCAGGTCCTGGAAATCCAGGTAGTTCTCCTCTGCTTTCTGCAATTGATAGGTGTTCAAACAATAATCCGTCAATCGGGCAAGTGCCTGCAAAAGCTCATATCCATAGGATTCGTGTTCCCTGGATATGTTAAATTCCTCAATACTAAATGGTTTCAGCAGGTATTGCAGTCTTTTAAATACCTCTTTAAGCATTTCATAAGCTTCCTTTGTCCATGTCTTTGGTGCTCTTGCCAATTTAGCATTTTCAATTATCTCGTTTTTCAGTTCTTCTATCCTGCTGTAATCGGCATCTCCTGATATGGACGGTTCAAACTGCCTTTCAAATTCAGGAAGAAGCCTGAGCAGATTGCTTCTTCTCCGGTTAAGCACCGAATCATCCACCGGAATCTCCAGAGCCAGCTCAACCAGGCTTTCCAAACACGATTGGAGCTCACCACTTTTATACAGCTTGTATGACATGTCCCTTAAAATGCAATGTCTGTATTGTTTAAGGAACTCAAGATACTCACTCAGGTCAAGGTTTTTGAACCTGTCTATCCATGGTATCATATCCTCCCTTTTTTGAATGATGCTGAATATGAAGCTGCTTACTGCACTGCGGGTAAATTCTCCACTTAAAAGGTGTATATCAGGATTGTTTTTATCAGACGCAAGGTTTCTTATGGAGCGACTGATACTCCTGCGAAGGAAAAATACCTTCTGGGTCTCATCCAAAACTCTGAATCGGGGGTCTATATCGGCTTCAATAGGATATTCACCCAGTAGTCTGGAACAAAAAGAATGAAAAGTACTTATATAATTGCTGCAGAAATTATCCTTAAGCTTCTGAAAATGCACATTTCCGGTTGCAGCAAGCTCATTTTCAACTGCTTTGTAGATTCGTTCCTTCATCTCAACAGATGCCTTATCTGTAAATGTGAGAACAAGAAGCCGATCCAGGCTGTGTTTTTCCTTTGAAAGAATCCTGATGGCTCTTCGGGTAAGTACCTCTGTCTTGCCGGTACCCGCACCTGCTGTTACAGTAAGGTTGCGGTCATAGTCAGTTGCCAGGTGCTGATGCAGTGTGGGATAATACTTAGCAGACATCTATTGTTTTCTCCCTTCAAATATATTATATACGACATGCAGTTTATCCATATATTCATCGTTTGAAGCTGCATTGTTTCTTAGTTTCTCGATTCGCAGCGGATCCTTTCTGCAGAGTCTGGAAAACGAACAGTTCCTGCAGGTCTGTTCTGTTTCAAAACACAGAGGCAGATGGAAAACACCCTTGTTGATAAGCTTGTATATATGCACCATGTATTCCTGGAATACATCCAGGACCTGTGAAAACTCCTCTTTTTTTAAAAACCCCTTGCGCTGTCCTGAAAAAACCGGATTGTCCGGAGATGTTTTATTGCGCCGGGGAGATCTGATATTTTCAATGGCAAAATAGTCACCTCGTTTGATGGACTTTGAACTCTTCACATGGTACATGCCCGCTCCCGCCACTGACAGATTGGGATTTTTTTCTGCAATATGGTCCCTGCATAAAATCACTGCCAGTGGCAGGTCAAATCGCATTCCTCTGAAAACTCTGTCTATACCCCCCAGCCTGTCAGTAGTATAAAAGCATACCATCAGATATCTGCCATCTTCCGTCATATCAATCCTGTCCGCCTCAACATAAATTTTAAAGCCTTCACAAGGCTTTACGATTCCCTTTATACCCGGCAGATAAGGTTTGAGATATTCAGGTCCGTTTTTTTCATATTCAAGAAATGAGTAAAACAAGCCGGGGCGTCGAAACGGCATATCATTCAAACCAGCGGCAAGTCTCTTTATAAAAAGGGTTTTAAAAGCGTCCGCACCTTCCTGTTCAACACGTTCAGAATGCTCTTTAATCAGCTCTGAAATAAAAAGGGGGATATTTGTGGAATCAAGCCTGCTTCCACAAGCATATTCAGTATATTTCTTCAGTATTGAACGGATCATTGAGCCTGTTTCCGATTTATCCGGATTATGGTCATTGCCTGCGTTTAGATTCATTATATCATCAAGGAAAAACCGCATTGGACACCCTGTATAGCGCTCCAATGTTTCAGGCGTAAATGTGATGTTTTCTATTTCATCTTTTAAAAGGCTTGAAACACTCAAACCCCTGTCTGCAGAAAAAAGGCCGTCATATTCGGAAAAACACCCGGTTCCCATTGTCAGACCGTCATAACGCAGGATGTCGGTAATATCCAGCCAAAGTCGGTTATCATTCCTGATTTCTTTTAGTATGGGCTCAGCTTTTTCATAGTTCTGGTCCACATGTTTGCCGATAAAGAGCATTTTCTCTCTGAGACTGTATGGTTTTCTGATGCGTATATCAGGTTTGCCGGAACACTCAATACATTTTTGAATTTCACTTATAAATGGTGATGAGGGCAGCTTTCTGCCGTTGTCAGACAGCGGAGCAGAAAGGTATAATGATACGGAAGTGGACCTGATAAGATTATATAAACGGCTTCGTTCATGGTCCAAAATGGTATAGTGCTGTCCTGGACCCATACCGTCTTTTTCAGGCTTTAAAAAATTGTAATCGTCTTCCGCAGGAAACTCTCCATCCACAGCACCGCAGACGAAAGTATAGTCCCACTTGCGAAACCCGTTTATTCCAATCTCTTGAACTGCTACCGGGTCACAGGTTGCATCAGTATTTTCCTTTATGGGCAATAATCCCTCATTCACTATCCCAAGAAATACTCTGGTCAGTTCGGCAAGTGACAGCCTGGCCTCTTTTTCACTATCTGATTGTGAAGTAGTAAGGACTAAGGGCATTCCCCGAAGAAGCCCGTAGATTCTGTCGAGCACATGCAACTCTTTTTCAAAGCAGTCCTGCAGTATGTCATCTGCGTCTGTTATGTCCTTCTCAATATTGT
>CAYYGK010000193.1:0-3630 GCA_964471145.1 uncultured Eubacteriales bacterium
ATTATTTAAAAAACCTGAATTAATAATACATGGATTTGATATGATTTTAATTTATCATTTAGCAATTGTTAAGGTATTCTTATATAAATCAGATTATTTTTTAAGATATAAAGAGGGTTCGTATAAGGTATATTATACCGGAGTGTACTGATTCTATCAAACACCCGTAAAAGCCGTTTACTCTTTACCTCCATTACATAGGTATTATGTCGTTTCACCTGTCAGCTTCCTTGATCATTTCCTCATTTTTCGGCGGCAGCCATCCTGTAACTGACTTACGACCAAGAACTGTTTCCATAATTAATCCCATAATAACTAAAGCCGCTAGCGTAAAACTAAATCTTAGTCCTGTAAAAGGAATCCCTAAAAATCTGATTTCGACCATCAGTTGTGGAATTTTAAGCGCAGCCCATGATCCCAAAAATATTACCATGTTGGTTATACTGGCTCCCTTTCGCAGGAGTGTTGCTGTCATTGGAAACGCAACATACAAAGGTCCAGTTGGCAGTGTTCCAAGTGCCAGTGAAATCAAGCCTCCTCGGACGCCTGACTCACTCCCCAGCCATTTTTGTATTTTATCTTTAGGAACCCATACCTCCATAAGACCCATTAGCAAAAAAACAGGCGGCATGATCAAAAGCATTTCTTTAGAATAATCCCATGTCACCTGCGTGGCTCGTGCAGCTGTAGCGGGAGTAATAATAGCCAAAGCAATAAATACAAATCCAATCATAATTGGATATTTAAACTTTTTAATTATCTCCATCATAATATCAACCCCATAATACCAGCTATAATCAATGCAGCCAAAAATCCCAGCCCATTGCGAAGCAAAGTGAACTTTTTACCCAAGGTTTTTATTTCCATTGGTGCTGTTACTATCCCAACCATAACCAATGTTGTTACAAAAGCCGATATAGTCATTACTGTTGCACCAGATCGGAGTAATGATCCTGCCAACGGAAAAGCAACCAGGGAAGGTATCAAGGTGATTGCTCCCAGTACCGCAGCTATAATCATTGCCGTAAAGCCAGCTTCAGCGCCCAACAAATTTCTAATTGTTTCCTTGGTTAATATTCCTAAAATCAGACCCACAATTCCTAATATAGTCAATAGGCTTGGAGCAGTCTTTAGGAGTGCTTTAAAAGCAATTTTAAATGCTTTTTCTGATTTTTCTTTGCTTTTCATTATGGACGCAATGAGACAAACACCTAAAAAACTGTAAATCATAATAATAGTTGCCATTATGTCACCTTCCTACTGCCCAGTTTTGATTTGTACACCCATCAATCTTGCCCCGGAAACAGATTCCATTGAAAGCAATGCCGGTTCAGTAATAAAAACCTGATTTTCTTTTAAGGTTGATGATTCTTCGTTTTTCTTTACTATGACTTCTCCTTTGACAACATAAAACATAACAAAAGTCTCCATTTGACAAGGAGGAATTATACCTCCAGCTTCCAATACGATTACACGCGTTTTGAATACATCATTCTGAAAAAATACATTGACACCTCTGTTTTCATAGCTTTCAGCTTCCACATTCATTAAGTCAAATATTTTCACTTAAAACCTCCTCGCTTTCTAATTTTTATTTTTTTACCATAATCAACAGCATCCTTGGGACAAATCAATTGGCAGTTAAAACATTGATGGCACAATTTAGAATCGATTCTAGCCTTTTTATATTGTGCAGATTGCTAATAGTATCCATGCTAACCAGCCAGACTCAAGCCATTTAGGAGAGTTTTTTAGAGTTTCTCGTATCTGCCAATCAATTTGCCAATTCGTGCTCTTTTAGCCTTCAATATTGTAATCCACTGCGCCAGCTCCTGTTTCCCGTGTCCAGTAATCTTATATACTCTTCTTTTGGGCCCTCGACCCCCTTCTTCCCAAAAGGAAGTTACCCACTCTTCTTTTTCCATTTTACGAAGTGTTCTATAGAGCGTACTCACATTGAGTTCGCCTTTTGTGAATCCAAAGAACGCCAGCTGTTCCACAAGCCCATAACCATAGCCTGCTTCATCATATAAAAGCAGGAGCAGACAAACTTCTAAAAATCTTTCCATTTTATGATGTTTGCTATTACAACAAAACTCATGTTTATCTGACATTGCAATCCTCCTATCAAACTACTATATTCATTGTACATATAGTCAGTACGTATATAGTTTATCCCAGTTCTCCCAACTTGTCAATGAATATGCTGTCCATCAAGGAATTCTTTTTCTGGAACTCAAGTCAGCAGAATTTCAATATTGCAAAACCTACCGAAGAGAATATGAAGTCGGCAATTTAAGAAAGGTGCTGACAGGTCAACTATCCTACTCGACATGTTTCGACATAATTCGTGTGGTTCCCGGTGCCTTTGCGTGGCTGCCATGAATAATTAATCAGTTTTTTATAGGATTTCAAATTCATTCTTTTTAAACTTAATTAACCTTTCATTACGCATATTGCTAAGCTCTCTTGACATAGCACTTCTATCTACACCAATATAATGAGCAAGGGCTTCTCTATTGTAAGGTATAAAAAACTTCTTTGAATGAAAGATGCGTCTTTGGATTTCAAAAAACATAAGCAACTTTTCTCTTGTAGTTTTCTTAGACATAATCTGGATTTTCTGATTTAATCCAATATTCTTTCTTGCAACAAGTCCAAGCATGTTTTCAATTAAACTTGCATGAAATGCACAAGCATTATGACAAGACTTTACTATCCTTTTACAATCAATAAAAAGAACATTACAATTCTCGATTGCTTGAACTGTTACCGGGCTCTCTTTTATACCGGCACATGCAAATGCTTCAGCAAATACTTCGTTAACGCCTAACCTGGCAAGAATGTTTATATTGCCATGTATATCCTCATTAATGATGTTAACACTACCCGACAAAACTATACCAATAAAACGCACAGCATTTCCACAAAGCAGTATGGTATCACTTTTTTCATATGACATGACCCTTCCGGAAAGGCAGTTTAATATACTCTCTATATCGGTTGACTCAAATTCATAAAACAGTATATTGTCTTTTAAAATATCCAGGTATTCTTTCAAAGCTATTCTCCTTCGTTGCATATGCAACGGCAAATCTGCTTTCATTATACTACAATAGATACAATTTTTCTATTCCCTCCAAAACCTGCACATTTAAAAGCAACTCTAACAACCACTATTGCTTATCAGCAGTTTAACATTGTTTTATCTATTCCTTGCCATAAAAAAATCTATATCATCTTTAGCATCACCTATTCCTGCAATACCAAAGGTTTCAACAAGAACCTTTGCTACATTTGGTGACAAAAATGCCGGCAAAGTGGGGCCTAAATGGATATTCTTCACACCCAAATATAGAAGCGCCAAAAGTACAATAACAGCTTTTTGTTCATACCATGCGATGTTATAAGCAATCGGAAGCTTATTAACATCATCCAGACCAAACACTTCTTTGAGTTTCAGTGCTATTACTGCAAGAGAGTATGAATCATTACATTGCCCGGCATCCAGTACTCTTGGTATTCCTCTAATATTACCAAGCTGTAGTTTGTTATATCTGTATTTTGCACATCCGGCAGTAAGTATAACAGTATCTGTCGGAAGTTTCTCTGCGAATTCTGTGTAGTAAC
>CAYYGK010000193.1:3640-4870 GCA_964471145.1 uncultured Eubacteriales bacterium
CCTCTTGATTTCATTCTACCATCACAACCTGCCATGACGAAGAATTTCTTAATGGCACCCGATTTAACGGCATCAATTACCTTGTCTGCCAAAGCAAGTACTTGTGCATGTGCAAAGCCTCCAACGATGCTACCTGTTTCGATTTCTGTCGGAACTTTACATCTTTTCGCCATATCAATAATAGCTGAAAAATCCTTTTTGCCATCTTTATCAGCCGCAATATGAGTACATCCTGGATATCCGGATGCACCGGAAGTAAATATTCTACCTCTGACTTCTTCGCTCCTGGGCGGTACAATACAGTTGGTTGTGAAGAGGATGGGGCCATTAAAAGTTTGGAATTCCTCAATCTGTTTCCACCATGAACTGCCATAGTTTCCTGCAAAGTTTTCGTACTTTTTAAAGAATGGATAATAATGAGCCGGGAGCATTTCACTATGTGTGTATACATCAACGCCTGTTCCTTTAGTCTGCTCGAGCAACTGTTCAAGGTCTGTAAGATCATGCCCTGAAATTAATATGCCAGGATTATTACCAACTCCAATATTAACACTTGTAATTTCAGGATTTCCATATTTTAATGTATTTGCTTCATCAAGAAGAGCCATGGCAGCGACACCAAACTCCCCGGTTTTAAGTGTTAATGCAACCAGTTCATCGGTTGACACTTTCTGATTTATAGTTGCCGCCATTGATTCATAAATAAATGCATAAATATCAGGATTTTCTTTTCCAAGGTTGAGAGCATGATGGACATATGCAGCCATTCCCTTTACACCGTAAGTAACAAGTTCTCTCAATGATCTGACATCTTCATTTTCTGTAGCAAGTACTCCAACTTTTGAAGCCTTCTCAAGCATTGAATCCTTATGGGATACTTTAAAATTTGCAGCATCCCCTAATTCTATTCCTATAACTCTCTTTTTTAATTTGTTTCTAACCTCAAGCATTTTCTGAATCTGTTTTTCTATCGCTGACTCATCAAAATTAGTATTTGTAATAGTAGTAAATAGGCTCTTTACAACTTCATGATTTACTTCATTAAGTTCCCTGGCGTTAATCTTTCCTTTTACTACAACTTCTGCAATTCCTTTCACTGTATAAATCAGCAAATCCTGAAGTTTTGCCACTTCCTCATTCTTACCACAGACACCCTTGATTTGACAGCCTGTACCCTTTGCTGTCTCCTGACATTGATAACAAAACATGCTCATAATAAACCTCCTATTT
>CAYYGK010000194.1:0-4869 GCA_964471145.1 uncultured Eubacteriales bacterium
GACTGGAGCCGGTGTGGATTGTAGGAACCAGGAGAGGTGAACTGTACAGCGTACCAATGCACAGGGAAGGTGCAAACTGATGGAATGGTCCAGGGCAAAAAACATATTGATATGGATTTTTATTGTATTGAATGTCTACCTGTTTATTAATTTTAGTTTATACTTTTTCAGCAGAGGGATTTCACAAAAGACACTTGAAAATACCACCAGGATACTGGACAACAGAGGTGTAACTTTTGCACCCGGGGTGACAATACCTTCATACAACAAACGGACGCCAATGCTTGAATTTACCGGTTCAGGCTGTGGCGTTAATGAGACAGCCTGCAGGCTGCTGGAAACCGAAAACATTTTCTTTCCGCAAGAAGGTGGTGAAGTTGTAAAAAAGGGTGACAGGAGTGTTGAATTAAACGGCTTTATTTTAAAGTACAGCAATGAAAAACCTCAAGAGAGAATCAATACAGGGAGCATTGCAGATACCGAAAAGCAGCTCCGGGATTTCTGCCGGCAGTCAGGCATTCAAGAAGACGAATATATTCTCGATTCGTATTTACATGGGGGACAGGCACTTAAGGTCTTGTTTATACAGAAGACTGGCCCATTTCTCGTATTTGATAACTACATAAAATTCACGGTGGAAAACAGGGGTATTGCATATATGGAATACAGCTGCAGAAAGATAAAGGGTCTGGGCAGGACCAGCAGGGGTATGGAGATACTTCCGGCAAACCTTATTCTGCTCAAGGCTTTTCCAAAAAATACTGGCACCGGTAAGGTGATAGAATCAATAGACCTGGGATTTAAAGGTTATACGTCTCCTGATACAAAGGACAAGGAGAGGATTGTCAGTGACAGCCAGAGCCCTGTATGGAGAATTATAACAAGGGGGGGGCTTCCAAGGTTCTTCAAGGCATATGATGGTGAAGAACTGGAATAGACAGGATGAATATGCTATAATGGTTGCAAGGGGTTTTAAATAAAAAAGGCAGGTGCAATGTTTGGATAAATATATAATTAACGGGGGAAGGCCCCTTGAAGGGGATGTTTACATAAGCGGGGCGAAGAATGCTGCTGTTGCCATAATACCTGCCACTCTTCTAGTGAAAGGGAAATGCAGGATAGAAAACATACCAGGCATAGGGGACGTTAAAATATTAGTTGACATAATATCCAGCCTGGGTGCCGATATTCATGAAGTAGATGAAAGCACCCTTGAAATAGACACATCAAATGTAAACAACTGGAAGGCATCCTATGAAGTTGTAAAAAGCCTGAGGGCTTCCTATTATTTACTGGGTTCCCTTCTTGGCAGGTTTGGCAGGGCGGAAATAGCATTTCCAGGGGGGTGCGATTTCGGGTTCAGGCCTATCGACCAGCATATAAAAGGATTTGAAGCACTGGGTGCAGAAGTCCAGATAGAGCATGGTGTGGTTAAGGTTACGGCGGACAGGCTAAAAGGAAGCCAGATTTACCTTGATGTGGTCAGTGTGGGGGCTACCATCAACCTGATGCTTTCAGCAGTGAGGGCAGAAGGCATAACAGTAATTGAAAATCCTGCGAAGGAACCTCATGTGGTTGATGTGGCAAACTTCCTTAATGCAATGGGTGCGGATGTAAAGGGAGCGGGAACGGATGTCATTAAGGTCCGCGGGGTCAAAGAACTCAAAGGGGGCATTGTCCATTCCATAATACCCGACCAGATAGAAGCCGGCACATTCATGCTGGCGGCTGCTGCTACCAGGGGAAGTATTACTGTAAAAAATGTCATACCCAAGCATATGGAGTCATTAACCGCAAAGCTCATTGAAATGAAAGTAGATGTGGATGAAAACGGCGATTGGATTAAGGTAACGGCCAGGGACGGCATAAGCAAGGCAAATATTAAGACACTTCCTTATCCGGGGTTTCCCACCGACCTTCATCCTCCCACAACGGTTCTTTTATGCGGTGCGGATGGGACAAGCACCATTACTGAAGGCGTATGGGACCAGAGATTTCAATACGTGGATGAGCTTAAAAGGATGGGTGCAAGCATCAAGATTGAAGGAAGGATTGCCGTCATAGAGGGGAAGAAAAAACTTTCCGGGGCTCCTGTAAAGGCACTGGACCTCAGGGCAGGGGCAGCTATGGTTATTGCAGGGCTGGTATCTGACGGGGTCACCGAAGTCAGCAAGGTAAAGCTGATAGACCGGGGTTATGAAAACATCGATGGAAAGCTGAGAAGCCTGGGGGCAGAGATAGAAAGAATTTAGTAATACATAGACTCTTATTTTTGGAGATTACCAATGATAAAGGTTTGCAGTCTTTACAGCGGGAGCGGCGGCAATTGTATTTTTTTCGGCTGCGGCAAAACAAAAATTCTAATTGATGCAGGGCTGAGTGCATTAAAAACGAAACGGACACTGTCTGAGATAGGAGAGGACCCTTCCTCAATCAGTGCACTTATCATATCCCATGAACACTCCGACCATATAAATGGAGCAGGTATCATTTCAAAGCAGCTTGATATACCGGTATATGCAAACAGCGGTACCTGGAATGCAGCGGCACAAAAACTCCGGCAGGTAAGAAAAGCAAATAGAAAAACATTCTTTACAGGCGTGGATTTTGAGATAGGAAGCATATCAGCAGGCACCTTCAGAATCCCGCATGATGCATGTGAACCTGTGGCGTTCAATCTGTTTGCCGGCGGAAGAAAGATAACAATAGCTACGGATATGGGATGCATGACCAAAAAGCTTCTTGAGAGAATGGAAAAAAGCGATGTGTTGCTGCTGGAGTCAAACCATGATATCAGCATGCTTAAGGCAGGACCATATCCCTGGGATCTCAAGCAGAGGATACTGGGGAATGAGGGACACCTGTCCAACGATATTGCCGCAAGGACAGTTGCATACCTTGCGCAGAGAGGTACGGAAAGATTTCTGCTGGGACACTTAAGTGCAAGAAACAACTTTCCCGAACTGGCCTACAGAACCACATTGAACATAATAGAGGAAAAGGGCATCAGGGCAGGAGAGGATATATTGTTGGATATTGCAGGAAGGGATGCTCCTGGAATACCAATAACCATTGGGAAGGTTGTTTGATGAAGATTTACATAATTGCGGCAGGAAAGGTTACACAAAGGTATATTAAAGAAGGAATAAAGGAATTCAAGAAAAGGATTGACAGGTACTGCACTACCCAAATAATCGAGGTGCAGGATGAAAAGGCACCATTAACCCTAAGCCCGGTACAAGAGGAAGCAGTCCGCCAGACAGAAGGCAGGAGGCTTCTGGACAGGGTGAGGCCTAAGTGTAATATCATAGCTCTTGATTTATCAGGTAAAAAAATGACATCTCTGCAGTTTGCAGATACCCTCAACAAATACATGATTTCAGGCAGACCTGATACCGCATTCCTTATAGGGGGGTCACTGGGGCTTTGCAGGGAGGCCCTTGAAAAAGCAGACCTGTGCCTGTCCCTTTCAGACATGACATTTCCCCACCAGCTTGCAAGGCTCATAATCCTTGAACAGGTTTACAGGGCATTTAAAATCATCCGTGGCGAACCGTACCATAAGTAAAGGCGAAGTGTGTGAAGGGTGTTTTGTGTATGAAGAATAGTGGATTATTCAAGGTCGATGTAACAGGCCAGATAGCTGAAAATGCAGGCAGGTATTTGAACAAATATAGAAAGAGTCATGGCATAAATATGGCAAGATGTTAGGCAATTGATGTTTGTCACCGAAATTTTCCCTATAGAATATGCGCTTTGTATTTGCTTTTGACAAGTGCCCATTTTAAGGTTATTCTTATCTGGTGGTTTTTTAAGGACGGTAATTATTTAAAAAAAAGAGAAAGGATTAGTCCTGTGGTATAAGGATAGCGAGGATACTGATTGTGAATAAATACAAAGAGCTTATCGCAGTCATACAGCCCGATGGCTTTGTTCTGGACTGGCATGAGACGCAGCAAAAACCCCAATCTGAATATACTACACTGCAGCAGGAGTTGTATAAAAGCTTTGAAGAACACCCATACAGGTGGCTGCTGGAAATGGGGTTTACAAACAAATTATCCGGGATGTCCCCATCTCTTCAGTTTATGGGGGTTGTAGCCGGCACTTTTGTGGAGGAGCTATCACAGAATGCCGATGTGGAAATACTCAGGGAAAAAACTACAGTATATGTGCAACCGGAACAGTCACAGCAGATTATAAAAAGCGCTCCTTTCATGACTGGTTCCGGGTATTTGACCAGGCAATGGATTGAGACAGTATGGGCCAGCCTCAACAGAGCTTTTTCAGAAGAGATAAAGGACTACAAGGGAAGTACAACCACATATTTTGCATCAAAAAGCCCCAGGCTTCATCCTGCGGGGCGAGTGTTTTTTCATCTTGTTGAAAGCAAAAAGGAAGGTTATTCATTTGCATTTCTTGCCACTTATTCCTCTGAGACAACCAGTGATGGAAAGTGCAGACATCTGCCTTTAAAAAATGCTCTTGTCGAGTACAGGGATGACAACAGGAAGCTTTTAAAGCTTCTGTCAACCGTACATAAGGCTGCAGAAAAAAGCAATTTTATTTCTGAACTGCTGGCTACCGGAGAAATATTCCATCCTATAGGGCTTGATTCAGAGGAGGCATACACATTTTTAAATGAGGTTGTG
Source organism: uncultured Eubacteriales bacterium (assembly GCA_964471145.1). Classification (GTDB taxonomy): domain Bacteria; phylum Bacillota; class Clostridia; order Acetivibrionales; family STF1-152; genus CAYYGK01. The sequence continues at coordinate 4,653 of CAYYGK010000194.1, forward strand.
CTTTATGAAGAGTCAGGAATATTATGTCGTATACCAAACTGGTGGAGAAGAAAAACCAATACCCCTAAAATATCAATATCAGTCGGAGAGAATGCACCTTCAAGAGTGGGATATGATTCACTTGTAGGTTTCAAGGCGGAACTTTCCCTGGGCGGAGAGACCATAACGGAAGAAGAGATTAAGATAGTGGAGGACAGCGCGGAAATATAATCGTCAA
>CAYYGK010000195.1:0-4860 GCA_964471145.1 uncultured Eubacteriales bacterium
ATGTTTTTGCGTGCCCAGCCGGGAATGGTGTCTGAGTCACTGAAGTCAAGAGACACGTCATCTGTCTGTGTATTAATATCATAACCCATCATTCTAATAATAAGGGTTACGAATTCGCATCGCTTAATATTGCTGTCAAGGTTCAGGTTACCGTTTGTATCACCCAGCATCAGTTCGAGATCTACCAGAACTGATGCACATTCGTCCTGTAGATGCCTGTCCACCTGCGCTGATGCATCAGGCGTCCAGAAGGCACACAAAAACAGAGCTAATGCAAGAATTATGGCTGTCCTGCGCAAAAAAATCAACTCCCTGCCTCAATTATAACATTTTTCGACGAGTTTTTTGTTAAGAATGGTTTACAGATGCACATGTTGTGCATACTGTATAAAAACAAAAGATCAGGCTAAAGCTATTAATGATAAAAACAAGGGAGGTATAATCATGTCAAAGCTTGTTACTGCAGTGTTTATTCAACAAACCCATGCTGAAAATGCGGCCAGGCAGATAAAGGAAGAGGAACTCAAAACGGAGGACATATCCATTGTTGCAAGGGAGAATTCACAGGATGACAATCCCGGGCATGTAATGAAGGAAAACAAAGGCGTAAAGGACAATATTTCCGACGGGGTTGTGGCAGGAGGAATCATCGGTGGTCTGGCCGGTATTCTTATAGGGGCAGGAACACTTGCGGTTCCGGGGTTTGGTATTGTGGCAGCAGCGGGTCCGGTTGCAGGACTAATATCCGGGACTGCCGCAGGAGGTATAGCAGGGGGGCTTATCGACCTGGGGATACCCGAGGACATGGGAAGACATTATGAAAATGAGATAAAGAAGGGGAAAATACTGTTCAGCATGAAAACCCGGGATCAAAATGTAGACAGGGTTTCAAACATACTGCGACATAATGGGGCGGAAAAAGTGGAGGAGTATTAGCGTTAAAGCCCGGAAGGTGGCATGTCAGATCGAGGTGGTTCCACCGGAGGTTCATCATCCTGAGCAGTGCCCACCTTTATTTCCTCGGTAAGAGGACTGTATATGCTTGTATGTATTTTTTCGCTTTCAAGGATTTTCCCGGTCTGGTCCTTTACAATCCTGTAAGTGTCTACGATATAACCGTTCTTACCCTCCCATTCGGTTTCCTCTTCTCCTTCTGGAAGCTCAGGGTCATCAACATACCTGGTTTCATAGGGTATTTCCTTTACAGTTTCCGAAACGAACTCCAGGTTTCTGCTTGTATTTTCCTCTGTACCGTAGAGCCGGAAAACAAGGTTGTGATTATCAACAATATCGGTTTCTATTCTTAACGGCCATCCGGTTGAATTCCTGAATTTAAAATCGGCAGTTCCGTAAGATACGGTTGCGTCCTGTCCAAGGGGGACATACCCGACAGTAAACACATGGTTCCACCTCTCTACAGTTTCAAGGCCTGCATAAAGGGTCGCCACATAAAGAGTGCTCGATACCTGGCAGATTCCACCTCCTATTCCGTCTTCCACCCTGTCGGGCAGATATATGTGAGCTTCGAGGTAACCACCTTCCGCAGTCCTGCGGCCTACAACTTCGTTAAAGGAAAAAATCTCATCAGGAGCCAGTATAAGGTTATCAATTGCTGATGAAGCAAGGCGGATGTTCTCTGCCCTGTTGCTGTCATTTTCAGTCTTGGTAGAGAACCATGTGGAATAAGATGCCAGACGGTCACGAAAGAGCTTCTCATGAGCTTCCTGCTCTGTAAGCCCGGGTTCCACCCTGTCAAGATGGAGGGTATGTACGCTGTCTTCATATTTTTGCGCATTATGTATGAATTCAGTAAGTCTTTCTTCTGATACCGTTCTACCGTATTTATGGGGTTCTATTCCTACACTGCTGTTGTCTATTACCTTTACCATGGCATCGGCAGGCTGTGTGACAATTATGGATAGAAGCTTATCTATGTCTATGGGTGTAGGTCTGGTGACCTGTACAGGGATTTGAATGACCGTATTTTTATGGGCAGATGCAGCATCAGTGGCAAGTTCAATCGTCTTTTCCAGGGATATGTTTTCTCCGTGGCGCCCCGTATACACGGTAAGTATATAGTCTTCAATATCTACTACAGGTTCCCTGACTTCTTTCAGGGTTTCATTATAAAAATCTTTAATTATTGTTTTGAGCGTATCGGTGCACAGGGATGATTCAAGCCTGATATTTATGGTGTTGGTCCGTGCTATCAGCATATCCAGCAACTGCTGTAAGAGATTGCCCTTCCTGCCGATGGAGCAGGCAGTATCAACAGCTTTTTCCAGGTCATAGCTAAAACCCACATCATCCAGCGTAAAAGACATATTGCCTATCCGGCTTTTAAGGGAGATACAGTTTTTAGAAACGGGCACCTCAAACTCTGATATCAAAAGATCCTTAACCTCGTCCGGATACATATCCCCAACATCAATGCCTTCAACATGAACTCCCGGATAGACCCTGTCATAATCCAAAATATCAAGAAACCAGCCTGCAAACAACACCCCGGATGCTACTATTAGCACCGCAAGTGCTGCAAGTACAAGTTGTATGCTTAAAAAGCCCCGGTTCCTGCCAGTTACGGCATTCATAAATAACACTCCTGCCAGTTACTCTTTATTCCCCATATTATAGGACGTGCCCGGAAGAATATAGTTCCTTCTTCCCATAAGGTTCCTCATACTATTATCGCAGTTTTTTTATCTTTACACAATATTTACCCGTTTTCACCCTCATTATTTTTTAATTACGGAAATATTTCAGAATAAGCAGCATTACCATGAATAAACCTTTAAAAACCTGCCTATAATTTCTATATATCACTTATGGCAAAGGCAGGAAGTGAAAATTATGAAACAGGAAAAAGGTTTTGGTTTGGCAACAGGAATCTTAAAAAAAGCATGGAAGTTTTTTGATTTAAGACAGACGGAAGAAAAAACAATAAATAATGATGAAGATGCGGTAGTCAAGGGTTTAAAGCATGCAAGAATGGAATGGATGGATGCCCTTGGCGAGTTTGAGCACGCAAAAGATAAAGAAATTATTGACTACTGTGTGTACAGAATCAAGGCTTGCCAGATTAGATATGAGTATTTCCTGAGGGAGGCAAAAAAAGCAGGTGTTATAAGCAGGGTAACAGAAGAGATACACTTCGTGACTGGAGGCATCGGGAAAAATTACAGCCTGCAAAAGACAACGTAAAGAGGAATAAACAAGGACAAGGCTCATATAAATGTATAGAAGGTATTCCAGCATGATACGGGGGTTAAGGGGGTTGAAGGGGAGATTTTTAGGCAGAATACTTATAAAGGGGGCAGCAGGGGCGGCAGGGTTAATAATTGCAAACCTGCTTTGCTCATATGCAGGTTACCATATCGCATTCAATATTGTTTCAATTTACACTGCAGGTTTTCTTGGGATACCTGGTATAGTACTGCTTATAGTACTTGAAAAAATACTTGAGGTATGAATTTCTTTCTTGATTAGGGTTTGCATAAGCTGATATACTTAACCAGGGGGGAGATGTAAACATTAAACCCCTTATAACCAGGCATTTTTTGTTCAGGGAATTTGACAGGGCATACAAATACATTGAAAAGAACAGGGAAAAGTGCATGAAGGTCATAATTGACATGGACCGCGGGGGGAACTGATATGCCGGATGTGATAACGGCGGGAGAAATACTTGTTGAGATAATCGCCAGGAAAAGGGATCAGGGGTTTGATTCACCCGGAGAGTTTCTTGGACCGTATCCCAGCGGCGCACCTGCAATTTTCATTGACCAGGTGGCAAGGATGTGTATAAGCTGCGGCATAATTGCCAGAGTGGGGAAGGATGATTTCGGAAGGCTTAACATTTACAGGCTCAAAGAAGATAATGTAGACACAAGCAGGATTAAAGTTATGGAAGATAGCACGACGGGAACGGCTTTTGTGACGTATTCATCTGACGGAAGAAGGAGTTTCATATACCATTTTGTCCATTCAGCTGCAGGCAGGCTGTGTTCTAAGGATATTGAACCCTCATATGTAAAAAGCGCAAAGTTTCTTCATGTAATGGGCTGCTCGTTAACAGCAACTGACAGTATGCGCAAGGCAATTCTAAAGGCTGTCAGGATAGCTGCAAACAACGGTGTAAGCATAAGCTTTGACCCGAATATAAGACCGGAACTGCTGAGTGCTGAAAAAATCAGAAAAGTGTTTCAAAAGATACTCCCTCAAGCAGATATAGTACTCACAGGCAGGGAAGAGATGTTCATTCTCACTGGTACAGACACGCTTTCTGGCGGTGCTGCCTATTTAATGGATGCGGGAGTCAAAACGGTGGTAGTCAAAAAAGGCGCTGACGGGGCAGAGGTATTTGAAAAGGAGCTGCATACCGAAATACCGCCGTTTAAAGCTCAGGAGGTAGACCCTACCGGTGCAGGGGACTGTTTTGACGGGGCATTCATTGCAAGTGTGGTGCGGGGAAGAAGCTTTAGTGAAGCAGCAACTGCTGCAAATGCAGCAGGTGCACTTGCTGTTAGAAAGACAGGTCCGATGGAGGGCGCATCATATATGAAGGATATCGAAAAGCTGCTGCGTGAAAAGCAGTATTGACCCTTTAAATGAGCAGGTCCCTTGTATACAAAGAACATGAAGGCCATTCTTTCATCCCTTCATATCAAGGGATAGAGCTGTTTCTGTCTTGACAAAAAAATATCAAACAAGTATACTTTTACATGGATTAGGTGTACAGGCTGTGTATTGGTTCTGTACCCTTAGAACGTTTGTAAGAGCAATTTGCGTTGTTAAGCCTATTTGAGCAGCGCATACTAAATTTAGTATATTCAATTACCGGTAACTCAACATTTAGTATGA
>CAYYGK010000196.1:0-4832 GCA_964471145.1 uncultured Eubacteriales bacterium
CACAAGCAGCGTCTTCAATTTCTAAGAACCCCCTTTCTGTAAAAATACTGTCTAAGACGGAAAAATCCTAGACATGGAATCTGTAGCGTCCTTAAGCAGAGGAATGGACACAAGCAGGATTATTACAGCAGTAAATATAACAGCACAAATTACACTTTTAGTCCTGCACGCCTCTGTCTCCGCCTGTATGTGATTAAAATACTTCTTAAACATTATACCCTCCTGCCTTCCCAGCATTTCAGCGTTGTCACCCGTTTCTACACCCAGCCTTACCGCAGTACACAGCGTATGTGTGTCATGGGAGTCAAACCTGCCGGCAAACTCTTTGAGCGCACTGTCTATGTCCCTTGAAAGCTCAAAACTTGCAGCCGCCCTCACCATGGCTTTTCTCAGTTCCCCCTTCTCCACAACCTCATAGGCTGTCTTGAATGCATCAGATGCCTTTATTCCTGAAGAAACCTGGTTGTGCAAAAACTTGTATATCTTGTATGCATTCCTGTCAAACTGCCTTCTCAGCTTTGCCTGCCCTCTTCTCACAGCCGCTTCAACAGAAAGTATGACCAGCAAAGATGCGGCAGCGGACCTGAACACATCGGGAAAATTAAGTATGAGTGAAACTGTAAACACAACAAGCGGCATCAGGTATTGAAAGCCAAGGTACCAAAGAGCCGCACTGCGGTTCCTGAATCCCGACCTGTCCATCCTTTTGCGGGCATGTGCCAGTGCAGTACCAAATATGCCTCCTTTTTTCGCATCATAAAGGTATTTTCTTACAGCATCACTGCCCCTTGAGTAGACACTTACTCTCCTTATGCTGCCTCCTGCAGACTCAACAATTCTTTTATTTAGAACAATAGAAGCCTTTTTCACTGCCCCAAGGGCAAGAAACAGATTTACAAAAGCTATTATGACTGAAAATACAGTATGTTTAACGACAAATTCAATCAAGCTATCCATAGCCCTCCCCTTTTTTAGTGCTCATATTTCCATATGCCAAGCGATATATAGAACCCCAGTCCGTACAGCATCAAAAACAGGGTGATCAGCAGCCTTCCTTTAAAAGTCTCAAGATAGAATGCCTCTACATCCGGGTTGATTTTCAGGAAGCCGTAGCAAATAAACAACACGGCAAACATAAGTATGTAAATAGTTATCCTGTCCCTCAACGTTGATATCCTTCTCCTGTTATACTCCTCCTCCATCCTGTAGAACTGGTCTTCCATGTTTGTAAGAAGCCTTCTTATGTCACCCCTGTTTTTTACACTGTGCCTTATGTTAGCTATAAAATCGGCAAACTGCACACTCCCAACCTTCAACCTTAGCATATCAAGTGCATCCGGAGGGCTTATCCCGGTCTTTACCTGGATAACCATGTCCCTTACAAAGGTTGCAAGAGGTTCCTTAAGCCCTGATTCCATTGACTTCTCAAATGCATAGAAGATGTCCTCCTTTACCGCACACCACCTGTTAAGTACTGATATGAACTCAGCCAGTGAGCGCCTTATTCTTGCCGAATTGTACCTTGACATCAAATCCAGAATGAAAAAGGGCATCATGGAAAACAGCAACGATATCAGAACTGCTGAGGGGATAAACCTGACCGAAATGTACACAGGCTTAAATACAAGGATGAATATAACAGCACAGAGGAGAGTAAGTATCCAGGGATTGAAGAAGGGCAAGTGCCTCTTTATCCCCGAACGGTCTATGTATTTCATCTGAATCCTGTCCCTGACATTCATATGGGAAAGGCTTCCCCGTGCCTTCCCCGCACTCCTGTGTGTCATCTTTGTCAGCCGTTGGGCCATTCCCTCAATTTTGTTGATGACTTTGCCTCTGCTTAAAGTACATGCTGTCAAAATGTATGCAATATAAACGGTTACAGCTGCAAGCAGTATGAATATCATCATAACAACTCCGTTCACGTTCCTCTCCCCTTTACCTTGCTGTCTGAAGAATGTTCTGCCTGGCAGCAGGATAAACCCTGCCGCACCTTATGGAATCTGACTGCCTGTCGTATTCCGGCCGGGACAAAACTTCGGTGACCCTGAATTCCTCAAGGTGCACAACATAGTCGATGCTTGCAGCCATCATCTCTTTTACGGTATGTTCACTCTCGCCGATACCTGCTCCCTTGCACAGTGTAAGCAGTCTTGCGAATGCATCTCTTGCACTCTCAGAATGCATGGTAGCAATGCCCCGGTGCCCTGTATATGCTGCCTTTACAAACTCCCAGGCCTCATCACCCACTATTTCGCCGACACAGTAGGTGTCAAGAGACATTGTAAGACCGTCCCTGACCAGGTCCCTGAGTGTAACCTTCCTGCCGCCCTCATTCTCCTTTTTTATCCTCTGTTCTATACAGCATGGCTTGTCCGGGAATATTTCGGGGTCTGTTTCAGCTATGAGCACGCGCTCCATTTCCGGCATCTCATTTATAAATGCCCTGAGGAGGGTCGTTTTCCCGGCACCCCCTTTGCCACAGAATAGTATGGTGACATTATCCTGGGCAAGCTCTCTCATAAGAGCCTTTAGATTGGCATCAAGCATGCCCTGCTCATGGAGGTCATTGATGCTGTAGCTTTTCATCCTGTGCTTCCTGATGCTTATGGCCGGACCGGATATATTCCGCGGCCTTATGGATATGTTTATTCTCATTCTTCTTTTTTCATCAGTAACCCTGCAGTGGCTGTCATTTTCATTCAGCAGACCGCCGTTTCTCAGTGCTATAAGCTTGCAGTACGACTCAAAAGCCTTCTCGCTGCCGAAATTTATGTCTGCACGCTGCCTTTTCCCCTTAATGGTAATGGTAAAATCATTATAACTGGTGCCGTCGATATCAGATATATCATCATTTTCCACATAGTCCTGCAGTAAACCATAACCGAACATAAAATCCATAACCTTCTTTATTAGTTCATCCCTGAAAACACCCATATGGTATCTGTTTCTATCAATGCTTCGCACAACTGCACTCTCCAGTTCGGATACTTCCGCCCTCTCTGCCGACACATCTGCCACCAGCCCCGGTGATTCGGTCAGGATATCAAACGTTATTGAGGACACTATGCTGCCAATGTCAGAATGAGCCTTTCCCCCGCCTTTGACCCCGGCAGGCATTAAGTAGGAGTGGTGGCTCTTTACTACAGGCAATACTCATCCCCCCTGTCCCTTGCTTTTCTGCGAAACAAGTTCTTAATGCTGCGAGCGATTTTTTTTGCCGCATTTTCCCTGACAGCTATATCAAAGGCATATAGGAGCCTTCTGTAATCCTCCGCAGTCTCCCTTTCCATGTTTTTTGCATATGGAATCGTCCTGTTCCTGAAATTTTCTCTCCTCATGCTCCTTCTTATCCAACCCTTATATCTGTCCCCTGCAGCAGCCTCCATCATATCCCTGTCGGGAGCAAACTTCCCCTCATGTCCGAACACGACAAATTTGAACTTGTCAGCTGCAATACCCTGTTTATCCCCGATATATTCTATCTGGTTGTTTAATGCCCTGAGCATTGGCACTTCTGCCCTCACCGGTACGATACAGTAATCCGACCTGGCCATGGAAACCACTGTAAAAGAATCGTATATGGACCTGTTTAAAAGCAGGACAGTCAGGTCGTAGCTCCTGTAAGCATCATCTATGATTGCTGCAAGCTTCCCGTCCGAATAATACTCATACTCTTCCAGGCTGTAACTCCCGGTAATCATATGAAGATTTTTTACCTCTCTTCTCCTGACCGATGCCTTCTCAAACAGCTCTCTGTCGATACGGTTTTTCCCTGAAGCATTAAAAAGCATATTAAGTCCGGTACTCCTTATGATACCGGTTTGGGACCGGGCCGGATGTTTGGGAACATCCAGATAAAGGTCCACCGAAGGGGAAAGCAGATCCAGATCCACAAGCAGCACATCCAGTCCCGTTTGCTTTGCACAGCAATATGCAAATTCACACCCGAATTCCGAATTGTCCCATACCGAGAACACAAGCCGCCTGAAAGTCCTTGGGTGTGTTTTGATGCTATCCTGAATACCCCTTCCAGGCTTGATACTCCTTTGAAATGCTAACAGTGCCTTTTTAAGTGAGGCTGCATCAGAAAACCTCTCTTCCGGCTTCTTTCCGGTGCATTTTTGAATTATACGGTCAAGCTCTTCCGGCAGTTCCGGGTCTGACTCTCTTATCGGTCTTACCTCAAACGAGACCCTGTCGGGTTCCTCACCCGTTACCAACTGACGGAGCATAACACCCAGGCTGTATATATCACTTGAGGGGCTTGTCTGGCCCCCTCCGTACTGCTCGGGTGCCGCATACCCCCTTGTTCCGATGTAAACTGTATCATCGGGATTTCCGTGCTTGTATTCACGTGCTATACCGAAGTCAACAAGCTTTACAGCACCCTCATTTGTAATAATAATATTTGAGGGCTTCATGTCCCTGTATATTATCGGGTTGGGTTTGAAGCTGTGCAGGTAGCCAAGTACATCACAGATTTCCATCCCCCATCTGACTGCCGTATCAACAGGTATCCTTCCTGAATCTTTAAGTTTCTTGTCAAGGGGCGTGCCCTTTATGTAATCCACTACTATATACAGGTGGATTTCATCCTCAAAAACATCATAAATCCTGGGCAGTGAGGGATGTTCCAGACGCTTTAGGATTTCCGGCTCTATAAGCTGCAGGTTTTCCTGCTTGTCAATCTCCTTTACCGCCCACAGCGTTCCAAGCCTGATATTTTCTGCAAGATATACCCTGCTTCCATTACCCCTTCCCAGCAGTTCCATTATCCTGTATTTTCCGTCAAGCAGTACTCCTTCTTTCATCAAAATAACCCATCCTGT
>CAYYGK010000197.1:0-4826 GCA_964471145.1 uncultured Eubacteriales bacterium
CAATAAATTCCCTATATTATGGTATTAATGTTACAAAATAATTAATCGCACCCTTACATGAATTTTGAATTACTTAAACACCATTTGAAAGGGTTGATATAAACACTATAGCAGCAGCTGCATAAAGAAGCGGTTTAATGTATAGGAGAAGCAGCTTAACTGGATGAAAATTTCATCTATCTCCATAGCCTGTATTAAGCATTCCCTTGCCAAGATATTTCATAAGTTCACTTAATACAATATTTTCAACCCTTGAATGAAAGCTTTTGTAGGCAGCCTCCCTTTCTTCATATTCCAGATTCCGGGTAAGCTGTAATATTCCCTTGTAAAATAACCCAAGGCTGTCTTCTTTATCTTCAAGCCACTTTTCAGCCTCTTCTGCTCTGTTGTCCCTTATCAGCGTATAGAAGTACTCATAGGAACTCCTGTCAATGTTACGATATTTCTCTGTCAATGCATCATAATTTGCATAATAACTCTTGTTGTCAAATCGGGCAGCAGCATATCGGGCTAATTCCATATCATCCATAAGGATTCCCATTAAAATAAGACTGTCGGCACCTCTTTCCGTCTTTTCCAGCAACTCTTCAGCATATATGCGGGCCATACTGTAATCCTTTTTATACAAGTAATTTTTACTTATTCTGGAATTATAGAAGGGTGTACCTCCTCCACTCAGCAACTCCTTGTATATATCAATGGATTTGTCATATTCCTTACTTAATGAATAAAGACCTGCCAATGTACTTTTAACATATTCACTGTCTATCAGTGCGTCAAGTCTTTCCAGCAACATAAGAGCTCTGTTTTTATCTCCGCCTTCCAGTTTCATCCCGCCGTTTTCCTTTTTCACTAAAATATATCCATGATTATACAAGCGGCTTAATACCTTCAAGGCATGATTATCATCAGGATGTTCTGAAAGCACCTTTTCATAACCGGCGATAGCATCCTCCCATTTTTTGTCCAGCAACAGTCTGTCCTGCTCAGTCCACTCCTGACCTTCAATTTGCAATACATCCAGTTCTCTGTTGGGATAAATGCCCTTGCTGCTGTAAGTCAGCCCATAGCTTAGTTCATCCCTATATCCATATATAATATAGCTGTATTGTCCTTTATGGTACAGGGGTTCAATAAACTGAATTGGTTCAACCCCTGAAGTACCATAACCGATACCTGAATTATAAGCTTTTTTTCTTTCTTCCTGAATATTCAGGGTATATGAATTCCCATAAACTCTATCGGTACTGAAGCGGTTGTTTGAAAGCAATTGTTTATCATCCAAATCGTTGACTTCAGATATGTTTATTGAATAATACTCGATACTGCTGTTCTCATCATCCCAGGTAAATGTAACAGTACCTTCATTAACATTTTGTACAACCTTGACATCAAAGGGCTCCAGGATATGAATATCCTCCTCGTAGTACTCCTGTCCTGTGAATTTTAAATTATACTCATTATTGGCTGTAATATTTTTGCCAATGACTTTTTGATAGGACATATATGCTACAATACCATAGGTACCATTGGCAATATTGTTTATTTCATAATACCCGTTTTCATCACTGATTCCATAATAACCTATGCCGTCATGCTTTCCCGGAATGCTTGAGGATTGTCCCTTATTCCTTATGTCCTTTAAAAACACTATTGTATTTTTCAAAGGCTTTCCATCTTCAAAAATTCTTCCATAAACCCTGTTATTTGTTTTGCTGCTGTTCATCGACTTATATATGTCATAAAGGTTTTTTTCAATATATCCTTCACATTTTAAAGGGTTTGCATAGACTGCCTGAAACGATTTCTCGTATTCATACTGCTTGCCATTATCAAAGGAATATTTTTTTGCTTTCTCTATATTTCCCTTAAAAATATAATACATCATCATTAATGTATCTCTGCAGTATTGAAAATAATCAAGTCTTATTAACCCGGGCTCTATAAGCTCCTTTGCTTTTTCTGCCTCTCCAAGTGCCATGTACATATTGGCAAGATTTAATACTCTTATCTGCTCCAGTTTTTCATCATTCTTAAATGATAAACCCTCAAGAAGACTCACCGCGTTTTCTCCTCTTCCGGCAAACCAGTTTATCAATGCCGTCCCCATGGTATATTCCTTGAATGCTTTACTTTCATAACCTTTGGGAAGGAAACGGGCATATCTTTCGTTGACTGTGTCAAGCGTTTTATAGCCGATGTATCCTCCTGAACCTGTTATTGATTGTGTGGATATCTGGTAATACTGATTATAATTGAATATATCATTGCTCAATATATCTTCCAGCCTGCATTTTTCAGCCAGCATACTGGCATTCCCGAAACCGCTTTCAGCAATTTTCCCAAAATATATATCTGTGTCCTTTATCCCGATTTTGTCCATGGCATTCGCAATTCCAAGCATTATGTAGCCTCTGGCAAAAACCCATGCAGCAATGATGGCAGTACATAAGGAGATAACTATTAACAGATGCTTTACTTTAATTCTGATTTTCATTTGCCCTTCCTCCATTAAGATTAAAAATATATACCGCATTTTCCCTGACATCCGATTCGGTTATTTTAAAGCAGGGATAAATGGTATAGAGGGAGATGGTAATAAGCAATGCTATAGCTGCCAGTACCGGGCTCATGGAGATCTCTAATTCCTTTTCAATAAACCTTCTGAAAGGAGTATTTCTTCTATTGATTCTTTTTAATACTTCCTTCTTTGCTTTTTCCCTGAAAACTGTGTGTTGGGTTTCCTTTTCCATCAATTTTCTTAATTTTTCATCCATGGGGCTGTTATAATTCATTCCCATATCCCTCCTTCTCCAGATAAGGCCTGAGACTCTCCCTCGCTCTTTTAAGCCTGCTTTTAATCGTACCCTGGCTTGTATTCAAGGCTTCACCAATTTCCTTTACAGTCATGCAGTTGAAATAGTACAAAACCAAAACTTCACGGTATTTATCACTCAGTTTCAAAAGACAGTTTCTTATGCATATATTTTGCAGTGTCTCATCTTCATTAGTTTCAGAACAGGCTTCATTCCGGGAAACATCCTCGGGAACAACCCGTTTGTACCAGCTGCGCCGAAGCTTCTGCCTGCACTCATTGACAAGAATTCTGTACATCCAGGTGCTCAGGGAGGACTGCCCCCTGAACTGAAAAATGTTATAGTAAAGCCTTATAAACATTTCCTGTACACAATCCTCTGAGATTCTGTCATCTCCTGTTATAAGGTATGCAGTTCTTTTCATCCTGTCTGAATACCTTTCCATTATAATATTAAACTTGTCGATGTCACCCTGTTTGACAAAGTTTAATATTGTCTCGTCATCATACATGTATTTTTAGCCCCCACAAATATTAGATGCTGTTACTATATGAAATGGTTGCATGAAATTTAAATATTAATAAAACCTTTGTCAGAATGAAAAAACATAATATGATCTTGCAGACGAAAAAAGTATTTCCTATTCCTGCATAAGCTTATTTACAGTTGCGAATCCCGTCTGGCAACCTCATAGAGTACCTTGATGCAGTCACTGGCAATCCTCTTGTCTTTACCTGACAATCCTTCTGCTACTTCTGCAATAACTTCTCCCGTCAAGAGCAGTCCTTAACCTGGATACAAACTGCCCCACTCTCTTCTCAGCCTCTTTGGGATTTGCAGCCTCTTCTATTCTCTTTACTATTGCACTTCCCACAATAACTCCCTCGCAGTAGTCCTTGATCTGTACGGCCTGCTCCGGAGTTGATATGCCAAAGCCTATGGCCCTCGGTTTATCTGTTAGCTCAGCTACCTTCCCCATGAAGCCTTTGAGACCGCTTGGGAATTCACTCCTCATACCGGTTACCCCCAGTGAAGATACACAGTACACAAAACCCTCAGGCTGTTTAAGTATTGACATCAGCCTGTGCTCGGATGTAGGTGCAACCAGTGTTATAACATATATGCCGTACTTTTCTGCTTCTGTGCTTATCTCATCCGATTCCTCAAAAGGCAGGTCGGGAACTATAACCGCATCAATCCCACTGCCTCTGCAGTCGTGAAAAAACCTGTCCTTCCCATACTGCAGTATACAGTTTAAGTAAAGCAGATACACAAGGGGTATGTCAACCTTTTTTCTTGTCCTTGAGACACATTCCATTACGTCCTTTATTCTTATGCCATCCTTTAGCACTCTTGCGTCCGCCCTTTGTATAACAGGGCCGTCCGCAACAGGGTCTGAGTAGGGTATGCCTATCTCCACCAGGTCAGCACCGTTTTTCTCCATGCAGCTTACAAGGCGGGAGGTTGTGTCCAGTCCCTTGTCACCTGCGGTAAGATAAGTTATAAGTGCAGTTCTGCCTTTCTTTTTAAGCTCATTAAATTTTGCATCAATCCTGTTCATTTAAAGATCACCTATTCCCTCTCCCAGATAGTCCGCCACTGAATAGACATCCTTGTCACCTCTCCCCGACAGGTTCACTATAACAATGCTTTTGCTGTCCATGTCAGGGACGGTCTTAATAGCCATTGCAACGGCATGTGAACTCTCAAGCGCCGGAAGTATCCCTTCCATGCGTGTCAGGTATTTCAATGCATCTACTGCTTCACTGTCGGTTACAGATTCATACTCTACCCTTTTTGAAGACGCAAGGTAAGCATGTTCCGGCCCCACCCCGGGATAGTCAAGGCCTGCAGATATTGAGTATACCGGCTCAACCTGCCCGTTTTCATCCTGCAGCATCATTGTTTTCATGCCGTGTATCACCCCTTCACTACCCATTCCTATAGATGCGGCATGTTTTCCGGTCCCAAGGCCCAGCCCTGCAGCCTCTACACCTATCATTCGGGTTT
>CAYYGK010000198.1:0-4798 GCA_964471145.1 uncultured Eubacteriales bacterium
AGATATTCCACCCGTTGATGTCGTTGATTTCCGTCAGGCCGGATTCGCGATACCAGTCGATATGCGGATCGGTATGAAAATCGTTGCTGGTCAGGCGCGCGCCGTCCAGCCGGTGAATCTCGTCTTCCATCCGTTGAGTCAACTCGCGCGTTTGCGCGAAGTGCCGCCGCAAGCGCGCGGGATCCTGCGGCTGGGGCCAGAACCAGTCCGCGTCGCCCAGCGTTTCGCATCCGTAGCCCCACAGGGCGATGGACGGATGGTTGTAGTGTTGGAGGATCATTTCGCGCAACATTTCCATGGCATGATGTTCGTAGGCCGGGCTGTCGCCGAGTTTGTCCATGATGGGAATTTTATTCAATGCCATGAGACCCAGGCGGTCGGCCTCGTCGTAGACGACGTCGGGCAATGGATAATGGCCGCGGATGAAATTGCATCCCATGCGTTCGATCCGGCGCGTATCCTCCAGCAACACCTCGTACGGCGTCGCGTACCCATTGCCGGCGCTGTCCTGATGCCGTCCGATGCCGCGGATGGCGCATCGCCGGCCGTTCAGAAAGAATCCCTGCTCGGCGTCCGCCGAAAACCATCGGAATCCCAACGGCGTGGCGATTTCGTCCGACAGCGCTCCGTCCTCCGCCGTCAAACGATGCTCGAAGCGATAGAGGTTCGGCTCTTCGGGCGACCACAGGCGCGGCCGCTCGATGGTTTCGGAGACCATTTCCACCTCCGCGTCGGCCCCGGCTTCCAACGCCAGGCGTTGCAAAAGAGTGGCGACTTCCCGTCCGTCGGGATCGAACAAACGGCTGGTCAGCGTCAGGTTTTGCGCCTCGACCGACTCGTTCAGCACACGGGCGCGCACACGAACGCATGCGGCGTCCTCGGTGACGACCGGCGTATCGGTCCACACGCCCGGCCCGGCATAATGCAACCGATCGAAATGCGCGGGCGCGGTTTTTATCAGGCGCACCTTGCGGTACAGGCCGCCGAAATGCCCCAGATCGCCGCCGATGGGCAAGACTTCCGGATCGTAGGCGTTGGACACTTTCACATACAGCGCATTCGGTTGACCGAATTGCGCCAGGGACGTGATATCGAAGCAGAACGCCGTGTATCCGCCGCGATGACACCCCGCCCATTCGCCGTTGACGTACACGGTCGCGGTTTGATTCGCGCCATCGAAATACAGGAACAGCTTTTTCCCCCGGTCGCTTTCCGGCAGGAAAAGCGACCGGCGGTACCATCCGACGCCGCGATAGTAGCCGGGCTTTTCCCCGATGCCGCCGTACCCGCCGAACGCAGCGCTTTCGGTCCGATCGCTTCGCGAAAACACATCACCCCGATTCAAATCTTCCGCGTTCCAGGTATGCGGCACATGCGCCAGCTTCCAGGCCGCGCGCCCGGCGCCGGGCGCCGATGCCTGATGCGCGCCGTCGGCCGAATTCTGAAACGGCACTTTTTCGCCTTCGTCGAAGCGCACCACATCGCCCAGACAAAATTCCCACCCCGCATTGATCGTTTGTGTCGTTCGCATTCGTTCTTTCCTCTTTTCCCTTCGATTAATCGCGGCAAAACCGCCGTACGATATCTTCATCCGGCGTCGCTCCCAGCTTCAACAAGCGAATTTGCGGCAAAATGGACAAGTCTCTGCAGTGCACATCTTACAGAGGGAATCAGGGATCCAATCAAGGCAGTAGAATACTTGAACTGGTTTTATGCCGTAGAGGGGAATAAGAGAGTAAGCGTGCTTAAGTATTTTGATGCCTATTCGTTTGTTGGAAGTGTGACAAGGCTTGTTCCCAGGAGGGATGAAAGCGACCCTGATATCAGGATATATTATGAGTTTATGGAGTTCTATCGCAAAACCGGAATAAACGCCATATGGTTTTCACATGAGGGAAGTTTTAAGGAACTGCAGCAGTGCCTTGAAGATTACAATCCTGATAAAAGTGTGGTATCCAACAAGTATACCTCCTTTGTTCAGGGGGTATATGTGCCGTTTCGAAAGGCTTTTCACAGTGATGGAGGAGACAGACTCCCCATTACAACCGGTGATGCACTGCTGGAGTATATAAGGGTTTACGGGATACCTGACCCCCAGAACCCCGGGATGGAGAAAAACTTGAGCAGACTGATGAAGGAACTGGAGCATTTCGGAGGGGATGAGCCGGCACCTGTCAGTACAAAACCTTCAAAGTTATCAGAGCATAAGAATATAATGGCCTCCATATCAAACCTTGTAACCCCCTCTAAAAAGCTCAAGGTTGCCTTTGCGTACAGGGGAACACTCGAAGACTCAAGCTGGAGCTACTCGCATGAGATAGGCAGGCTCCATGTTAACAAGGTCCTTGGGGAACAGGTTGAAACAGCATATTTGGAAAACGTTCCAGAGGGCACCAGAGCATACTGGGATTTAAGGCACCTGGCCGATTCAGGCTATGATGTTATCTTTGCAACGTCTCCGGGGTTTATAAACGCAACCCTGAAGGCAGCTCTTGAATTCAGGAACACAAGGTTTTTCAACTGCTCGGAAACACATTCCCTGAAAAACGTTACTACGTATTTCGGCAGGATATATGAGGCAAGGTTTCTTGCAGGCATCATATCAGGGGTGAGTACCACTACGGATATACTCGGGTTTGTGGGTTCATACCCTGTGCCGGGTATTATTAGCGGGATAAACGCTTTTGCGCTTGGGGCAAGACTGGTGAATCCCAGAGTCAGGGTGAAGGTTGCATGGACCAAAAAGTGGAGCCCCGGCAAGGATTGCGAGGATGCCGGAACCCGCCTTATTAAGGAGCGGGCAGATATAGTTTCTCACATTAATACGCCGGCTGTCGGAGAGGTATCAACAAAATACGGTGTCTATTCAATGACTTACAGTGCAGACAGCAATACATGTGTTCCTGCACACCACCTGGCCTGTCCCATATGGAACTGGGGCATGTTCTACGAGAGGATTATAAGGATGATACTCAATTCATTTTCTAATCAGGTTTCCGGAGTGTTCGGTGGTGTGGCCAAAGGCATCAACTTCTGGTGGGGGCTGGACTCGGGGATAGTGGATTTCTTTTATTCAAAGAGCAAGGTACCAAGAGACACAGGAAGGCTTGTGGATTTTATGAAGAGAATGATAAAGAGTTATGAGTACAATCCATTTACAGGACCCATATATGACCAGAACAATGAATTGAGGATACCTGACAACGAAGTGCTTTCAAGAAGAGACATACTGACAATGGACTGGTTTGTGGATGCTGTTGAAACACCGCTTGAGAAGGTTGACGGGAGAAAGATGTTCGGCGATACCCTGATAGGCCTGGTTGAGGGTACAGACTGATAAGATCAAAATCAGGTATAGCTGCTCAGCTTTTTCCATCATCGGTAAGTCTGCCGTCCAGCCATACAGGGATTTCTGTACCCAGGAATGTGGGTTTCGGTTTGAGTATTTTTACCTGGACATAGTCCTTAAACCTTGCGGCGACCTCTCTTAAGTTGTAATAGCGTGAATTAAGGTAAGCCCTTTTGTCTGCACACACACCGTATGTTTCAATGCCCAGGTTGCGGGATATGTACAACGCCCTTTTCAGGTGGTACTCCTGCGTAACAACAATCATTTTCCTTATAAGGAAAACATCTCTTGCCCGGTACATGCTGTCGTAAGTATTAAAGCCTGCGTGATCCATGAAAATGTCCTCCCGTGCCACTCCTTTTGACTGGGCGTATTCCCTCATGGCGTTTACCTCATCATAGGTTTTGTGACCATGATCTCCTGTTAAAACAAGCTTTGGAGCCTTTCCCGACTTGTAAAGCTCGATTCCAGTATCAAGCCTGTCCCTGAGCATCGTGGAAGGTGTCCCGTCCGGGAATACATAAGCACCCAGAACTATTACAGCTTCAGCTTGTGGTGAGTTGGCAGGGTCAAGGATATATCTATCCATAGAGTGCCTGACATGATGGTTAATTATGAGTACGGCGGCTGTCAGTATAAAAACAGCCGACACAGAACAGATTAAAAGCTTTTTTGGTATTGAGAGAAGTTTTCTTTTTGTGTTTTTCATTTTGCTGTTTTTCACCCTGGGTTATAAGTATCACCCTGGTCATAGTCCAGGATGTGGTATTTATATGCGTTTATAATTGTGGTATCCCTGTACCTGCTTATACGGGGTATCCTGTTATAGCTCAGGTGCTGGTGCCCGTGTATAAAATAGCGGGGACTGTACTTGTCCATGAGACATTTAAAGCTTTTAAAGCCCTTGTGGCAGTGATCCCTGCCGTCATTGAGCCCATATGCCGGTGCATGGGTTACAAGCATATCAAAACCCTTGCTGCGCCACAGCTTGTACCTCAGCCGCTTTATGCGTTTCTTCATCTGTTTTTCAGTATACTGGAACTGCCTGCCGTTGTAAAGCTGGGATCCTCCCAGACCAAGTATCCTTACGCCTTTGTATGTCACAAGCCGGTCATCTATAGACTCACATCCTTCAGGGGGCTTTCTTGAGTAGTTCCTGTCATGATTGCCGTGAACATAGTAAAGGGGAGCCTGTATCATAGTAACAAGAAATGAGAGGTACTGGGGCTTTAAGTCCCCGCAGGAAATTGTTAAATCAATGTCCTTAAAGCGCTCCCTGTCGAAATAGTCCCAAATGTATCTGCTTTCTTCGTCTGAAACAAAAAGAATCTTCAAGCAATCCCCCTACTACATTATAACAGCAGATGCATGTTCTTTCAAACAGGTAATCAAAATATATATTAAGTTGCAGAATTGAATCTGTGCTGTTATAATTTTCTTAATGGTTTT
>CAYYGK010000199.1:0-2375 GCA_964471145.1 uncultured Eubacteriales bacterium
AGACGTCCGTCATCCAGAAGCTGAAGGAGTATATTGAAAACCTCAGGATGCGCTTTCTCAATCTCGTCAAAAAGTATTACGCTGTAAGGCTTTCTTCTTACAGCTTCGGTAAGCTGTCCCCCCTCCTCATATCCCACATAACCGGGAGGTGCACCTATAAGCCTTGCAACCGAATGCTTCTCCATGTATTCGCTCATGTCTATTCTGACCATGTTCTCCTCGGTATCAAAAAGTGCTTGTGCAAGTGTCCTGGCAAGTTCAGTCTTTCCTACTCCGGTAGGCCCAAGGAAAATGAAAGAACCTATAGGCCTGGATGGGTCTTTGAGCCCTGACCTTGCACGTAATACGGCATCAGACACAGCAGATACCGCCTCATCCTGTCCGATAACCCTCCTGTGTAGAATACTCTCAAGTTGCAGCAGCTTTTCTCTTTCGCTTTCCACCAGCCTTGTAACAGGTATGCCTGTCCAGCGGGATACTATATCCGCAATCTCCTCCTCTGATACTTCCTCTTTCATAAGCCTTTCGTCTCCCTCATTTTGTTTATTTTCCATCTCATCAAGCTTTTTCTCCAGTTCAGGGAGTTTTCCATGTTTTAGAACCGCCAGACGGTTCAGGTCATATTCCCTTTCGGCTTCATCAATCTGTCTCCTCACATCCTCAATTTCCTGTTTGAGCTCCTTTTCACGTACAAGAACTTCCTTCTCAGACTCCCACTTTGCTTTCATTTCGTCCGCACGTTGCTTAAGTCCCGATATCTCTTTTCTGAGGTCTTCCAGTCTCTCTTTGGAGGCCCTGTCCTTTTCCTTTTTCAATGCCTGTTTTTCAATTTCAAGCTGCATTACCCTCCTGCTTATCTCATCTAACTCAGCAGGCATACTGTCTATTTCAGTCCTTATCATTGATGCGGCTTCGTCCATAAGGTCTATTGCCTTGTCCGGCAGAAACCTGTCACTTATATACTTGTTTGAAAGGACCGCACATGCAATTATGGCACCGTCTGTTATCCTAACGCCATGGTGTATCTCAAACTTCTCCTTAAGGCCTCTCAGTATAGATATTGTATCTTCAACCGAAGGCTGTTCTACTAAAAGCTGCTGGAACCTCCTTTCCAAAGCCTTGTCCTTCTCAATGTATTTGCGGTATTCATCAAGCGTGGTTGCCCCAATGCAGTGAAGCTCTCCTCTTGCCAGCATAGGCTTGAGGATATTTCCCGCATCCATTGCACCTTCCGCCTTGCCCGCCCCTACTATGTTGTGCAGTTCATCTATGAACATTATAATGCGCCCTTCGGATTTCTGTATTTCCTGCAGTACCGCCTTGAGCCTCTCCTCAAATTCGCCGCGGTATTTGGCACCGGCTATAAGTGAGCCCATATCAAGAGCAAAAATGGTTTTGTCCTTCAGCCCGAAGGGTACATCACCCTTGAGTATTCTCTGGGCAAGACCCTCAACCACAGCAGTTTTGCCAACTCCCGGCTCTCCAATGAGTACCGGGTTGTTCTTTGTCCTCCTGGACAGTATCCTGATTACCCTTCTGATTTCCGAATCCCTTCCTATGACAGGGTCAAGTTTGCCTTCTCTTGCCATTTCTACGAGATCTCTTCCGAATCTTTGGAGGGGCTGATACTTTCCCTCCGGATTCTTTGAAGTAATCCTCTGGTTGCTGCGCACCTTGCCCAGCGCCGACAGAAATCTTTCCCTGTTTATGTTGTGCCTGGTCATGATTTCAGCCGAAGGCGTACCGCTTTCTTCAATAAGTGAAAGGTAAAGATGCTCTACCCCTGTGTATTCATCCTTAAATTTGCTGGCCTCATCACCCGCATGCAGCAGGATTTTATTAAACCTTCTGGTAGCATAGAGGCTGTCCTGGCCTCCCTCAACCGCAGGTATTTTTTTAAGCTTTTTTTCTACATCTTCTGAATAGCCGTTAATATCCACACCCATAACACTGACAAGCTGGGGAATAAGGCCGTCTTCCTGCCTGAGCAGTGCAAGATGCAGATGCTCTCCGTCCACCTGCTGATGCCCCATCCTGACAGCAGTCTCCTGTGCCAGCTGCATAACCTGCTGTGCGCGTTCGGTAAACCTGTCTGTATTCATAAAACCTCTCCTTTCATACAATACTGATTTTATCTGTGCGGCTTATATGAAGAAACACGGGCAAGCTCCGTATAAAGCTCCTTCTCCTTTTCAGAAAGAGTCTTGGGGTTAACTATTCTGGCTTCTATTAAAAGGTCTCCCCTTTTGCCCCCGTCTCCGATATATCCTTTTCCGGCAACCCTGATTTTATCGCCCGTCTGTATGCCTGCCGGTATTTTCACAGATATCCTGCCATCCAGTGGCGACCATAATGTTTCCTTTTAGATCGATTAA
>CAYYGK010000199.1:2385-4538 GCA_964471145.1 uncultured Eubacteriales bacterium
CTCCCATGGAGTCAGGTCAACAGTACCTTCCAGTGTGGACCCTTTAAGTTTAAAGCGTCCCGGTTTGAATTTAACCTTTATATACAGGTCCCCGCTGGCCCCTCCGCTCATTCCGGAAGTTCCCTGTCCGGAAAGTTTTATTTTTCCGCCGGGTTTTATACCCTTGGGAATTTTAAACGACAGAGTTCTGTCATATCCACTGCCTTTTAGAGTAACCTTTTTTTCAAATCCGTTTAAAGCTTCTCTCGGTGTAATCTCTATCTCAGCTTCTACGTCCTCACCCCTGGAAGAAAAATCCCTCGTGAAAGCGCCTGTCCTTCCCGTTCTCCGGCCGGCTCCCCCCATGCCTGAGAATATATCATCTGCGTCTATTCCTCCATTCCCAAAAAACATGTTAAAAAAATCACTAAACTTTCCGTCACCGGATGTCCTGTATTCATACTTTACATTTTTGCCGAAGCCGAACTGAGATGGGTCGAAATTGTCTCCTCCATTAAAATCAAACCCGCTTCCAAGCTGGTCATACCTGGCCCTCTTTTCCTTATTCCCCAGAACCTCATATGCCTCGCTGGCCTCCTTGAATTTCTCTTCAACAGTGCTGTCCCCCTTATTAGTATCAGGGTGAAATTTCTTAGCCAGCTTCCTGTAAGCCTTCTTTATTTCATCCTGGGTGGCATTCTTATCTACCCCCAATATGTTGTAGTAATCCTTGTATTTCAACAGTACCCCTCTCCTTTCAGTCGTTTTATTCTCTTTCTGCCTTATTCTTTATATTATTCCAATATGGCTTGTCACATCATGTATCTGTTTGTACATACATTTAATGACTTTGACTTTCTTTGACCTTCATAATATATTATACCTTATTATAGAAAAAAATCAACAGCGTTTTTAAAAAAACTGTGTTTTAAAATCTAACCTGAAATAAGTGTTTCTTTTTGGCGAAAAAACTGATATAGTTTTTCATGCGGTTAAACTGTGCAAGTAATAGGGGGAATTCATATGCCAAAGAAGGTCTTCATGCCTTTTATCATTATTTTGATAATATGCTTGTTTAGTGTAATCCATGCCTTCGCAGACTATGAGGAATTTTACGGACCGGTACAGGAACATCAGAGATTTCTACAGTATCTGTTCGACTCTGAACTCAACCCATATGGATGGGATGCAATAGATATAGAAAAGCAGACATACAAAATCCCGGGTTCCCAGGAAAACATCAATTTTACAGAAGGCGCAACCATGAGGTTTGAGGACATGTTAGACAGCAACAGGTACAAGACCTTTACTGTCACCATATATAAATGCGTTTCAAATGGTGAGGCAAAAAAAGCTCTCGACGGATATATAAATGATTACAATGACGGTAATGTCTCTTCAACAGGAAGATATGAGCGCTACAATGTATCAATAGGAAATATTAAGGCAGCACATTTTAAAATGGTTGCCTCCAGGGAAGTTAATCCTGATAAAGTGAAGCTATATGATAATGTCTTCTGGGTCAGGGATGAATACCTTTTCCTGATGATGTGGCTTCAGAATGATTTGCAGCAGGAGCATCTTGAGTTTGCCCAAAAACTCACCGATATAACACTTGATTATGGAAAAACCGTACCTGAGAATACCAAGGAAAAAAGCAATACGAGGGTTACTTCGCCTACCGAAAGTCAGCAGGTTCCCGATATGGTTTTGGAAACCAGCACCTCCACACAACAGCCCTATACAGGTATGGTGGCTGACGGACAAACCCGGATAGAAATAGTTGTTAAGAATCCCGGAGGATTTGAAGGAAATGTATCTGTCAGCTCTTTAAAATACGGCAGCATTGAAGGAAAGAAAACACGCAAGCTTTCAGCTGATACAAAAGAAGTTGTATTTATCTATAGACCTGATCAATACATAAATTCAACAGAACTGAAAACCTATATCAAAGATTTTAAAATGGGCGAAGCGGTAGAGGCGTTTACCGCTACGGATACCATTGAAGCTGTATTTACAGACACTCAGAACAACATTACCAAAAAAAATAGGTCTATTAACCTGTTTAATCCCCCCGTAATCCTGGTGCACGGTTTTACAGGCAGCGAAGGCACATGGAAACTACTGGACAAATATCTGACAGACAAAAGATTTGATACCATAAGAAAAGAGTA
>CAYYGK010000199.1:4548-4769 GCA_964471145.1 uncultured Eubacteriales bacterium
AAAGGGAGGAATAGAAACCCAGGCCAAAAAGCTTTCAACGGATATTCAGACCTTAAGAGATGCTTATGAACATACAGGGCTTAAATTTGGAAAGATAGATATCATTGGCCATTCAATGGGTGGTCTTATTGGAAGGTATTATGACAAATATCATCAGAATAATGTATTGAGAAAACTCATTATGGTGGGTACACCCAACCATGGCGTACCCAGGCTTGACC
>CAYYGK010000200.1:0-4756 GCA_964471145.1 uncultured Eubacteriales bacterium
CTCCCCTCTCCCCTAGCATTGTTTCAAAACCGTCAGTAAATTCCATTATGCTGTCATATATGCAGGCTGCTTTTGCAGCATTCTCGATACCACTGTCGTGAACCCCTCCGGGAACAAACGAGATGTTTTTCTTTATTGAGGTTGAAAAGAGCATATTATCCTGTGGTACATATGCCATATTTCCCCTCAGTATATCGATGGGAATATCAAGTATATCGTATCCGTCTATTAATATGCACCCTCTTTTTTCAGGGTTGTAAAACCTCAGTATCAGTTCTGCTATTGTTGTCTTGCCGCTTCCTATCCTCCCAAGGAAAGCAACGGTGCTGCCCGGCTCCAGATGGAAGCTTATGTCCCTTAACACCTTTTCGCCACCCTGAACATATGAGAAATCAACCCCCTTGAATTCGATTTCACCCTTGAACCTCTCAGGTCCATTCCATTCTTTGGCACCACTGCTGTCATATACCTGTGGTTTCTCGTCCAAAAGGTTTTCTATCCTGTCTGCAGATGCTCTTGCCTGCTGTATCTGGTTGATTATCATTCCTACAAAAGCGATAGGGTGTATAAGAATGCCTATATAGCTGCTGAAGGCAATAAAATCACCGATCGTAATGCTACCCCTTACCACCAGCGGACCCCCGAAATACATGAGCAGGAAATATGAAAGCGAGGCAACCAGTGTAATGAACGGAATGAAAAGTCCCCATACCCTTATCATCCTCATGTTGATATCAAAATTTCTGCTGTTGGCACCGGCGAAATCTTTTATCTGTGCTTCTTCCTGCGTAAAAGCCTTGATAACCCTGATTCCGGAAATGTTTTCCTGTGCCTTTCCGGTCAGTTCCGCAAACGATTCCTGCACCCTTTTAAACCTCCTGTTAATGGTCTTTCCAAACCTGTTCATTATCAGGATAAGCAGGGGAAAAGGCGAAAATGTTATAAGCGTAAGCCGGAAGTCCATGGTTTGAGCCATTATAATAATACCCGATACCAGAAGAAAAAAGGTGTTCAGTGTTACCATTATGCCCTTGCCCAGTGCAATACGTATAACAGTAAGGTCATTTATTGAAAGAGCCATTATGTCCCCTGTGCTTTTCCTGTTGAAAAAGGACATGCAAAGTTTTTCAAGGTGTCTGAACATTGAATTTCTGACATTGTAGTCATAAAGATTTGACAATCCGATAATCTGGAGCCTTGAAAGGTAGCTCAGCCCGTATATGAAGAGAGCCGCAAGCATTATAAGGGCGGGAAACAACAGCAGACTCCCGCTGTCAGCGCGTCCTTCAGATATCAGGTCAACTACCATACCGGTAATCCTGGGAACGGCAAGCTGCAAAAGATTCAGGGCCAGTATTAAGAAAACCGCACTTAAGTATTTCAACCTGTTATCCTTTATGAATGCGGCTACCCGCCTGAAGGCATTTGCCGAATCACTCATCAGTCTGTCTCCCCCTCATTTTCACCACTGATTTTAGCGGTAACCTGTTTTGCTATTTTAATAAGCTTGTTCATCTCTTCCTCAGTCAGGTTCCCATATAAATCAGATATGAACCTGTCATGCTGCTCAACCGCCCTGTTTCTGAATTCCTCTCCCTGTTCTGAAAGACTGACCCTTACAATCCTTCTGTCCATCGAATCCCTTTGCCTTTGTACAAATCCTTTTTCCACGAAACTGTCAATCACTGATGTGACATTGCTGTTTTCCATTCCCGCCCTCTTGCTCAGTTCCGAAAGAGTCAGCGCTTCTTTCTGCTTTATCTGTCTTAATACATGCAAATGCCCCGGCGTCAGGCCCAGTACCGCCAGATGCTTTCTTTTCTGCTTTTTTATGTTTTTAAATAGCTTCATCAGTACCAAATGGCAATCAAGGCAGATCTGTCTCATAAAATCACCACACTTATAATATATAATATTTATTAATGATAATTATTATATATTATAAGTGTTTTATATGCAATACACCAGCACTATTAAAATCCAAACAGTTTCAGGTGCAAAAGCAGATGCCTGTTTTCTTATGCTTTTAGAAATACAATTGATTATGGTACGTATACTCAGGTATAATCTAAAAAGGACAACTTAGAAAAAAGAGGTGCACGCTGTGAAAATCTGCATAATACATGGAAGCCCAAGAAAGGGCAATACCTTCAAGGCTGCTGAGATTTTTAAGAATCGGCTTTTGGAAAAAGAAGAACTTGAAGTGTCGGAATTCTTTCTTCCCCGTGACATGCCCGGCTTTTGCTGCGGTTGTTTTACCTGCTTTGAAAAGGGAGAGGACAATTGCCCTCATTCGCAGTACACACAGCCGATAGCTCAAAAAATCAGGGGGGCTGACGGGCTTATAATGACGAGCCCTGTATATGTTCTGGATGCAAGCGGACCGATGAAAGCATTTCTTGACCACTACGGGTATATGTTCATACCACACAGGCCCTATCCGGAAATGTTTTCAAAAATAGCTATGGTCATATCTACAACTGCCGGTGCAGGAACCCGAAATGCGATGAAAACAGTATCAAGAAGCCTAAGGTACTGGGGTGTGAAAAGGCTTAAAAAATGCGGACTGACCCTTTATAAAAAAGAATGGGATAACATGCCTGAAAAAAAACAGCAAAGATTTGAAAAAAAACTCTGCAAAAAGGCTGACAGCTTTTATATCCTGCTTAAAAAAAGACACAGGCTGCCAACAGTTTTGTTCACCAGAATAGTATTTTGGATGATAAAAAAGCTGATTCGCTCTTATCCTGCGGATAATCCCGACAGAAAGTACTGGGAAAAAAAGGGCTGGTTAAAGCGGGGAAGCAGCCCGTTTTAAACAGGAAGCCGGATACAGGTCCTGTATCCGGCTGGTATTCTTTTTAAACGCTATTCTGACACTACCTTGTAAAGGTCGCCTCCATTAATTATTACTTCATCATACTCAAGCTGGTCATTGTTTATAAACTCCATTTTCTTCCTGTAGGTCTTTTGCATGTTTTTAAGGTTCCTTCCGTTGTCTCCCTTTAGCAATACTGCAACCGAAGGGTGTACTTCTATGCGCAGTTTGCCCCTGATGCGTTTTCCTGCATACTCACCTATCTTTTTTTCAATTTTCAGTGCTATTGCTTCGGGAGCGAGTATCTTCCCGGTACCATCGCAGTTGGGACACTCGGTTGTAAGAAATGTATTGAGTCCCTGGCGTACCTTTTTTCTTGTCATCTCTACGAGCCCCAGTCCCGTCATCCCTACCACTGTTGTCTTTGTCCTGTCTTTTTTCAATGCCTGCCTGAATGCCTGCAGCACCCTGTTTCTATTATTTTTGTGTATCATATCAATAAAATCAATAATTATGATTCCGCCTATATCCCTTAGCCTTATCTGCCTTGCGATTTCTTCGGCCGCTTCAAGGTTGGTTTTCAGCACAGTCTTCTCAAGGTTCTTGCGTCCCACATATTTGCCGGTATTAACATCAATCACAGTCAATGCTTCCGTTTTATCTATAACAATATATCCACCGCACTTCAGCCACACCTTGCGTGAAAGCGCTCTGGCAATTTGTGCGTCAATATTGTAATATTCAAACAGCTCGTTGTCTTTCCTGTAAAGCTCTACACTTTTTTTCAGCCTGGGAGAAAGCATGTCAACAAGTTCTAATACGTTATAGTACTCCTTCCTGTCATCAATAACGAACTTGTCAATATCAGGAGTGAAAAGGTCTCTTACTGTTCTATATACCAGATTCAAATCCCTGTGTATACACCTTGGTACCTTTCCCCGCTTCTCTCTTTTCTTTATCTTATTCCAGTTTCTCATAAGAAAATTCATATCCTGTCTGAAATCCTCCAGGGTCCTTCCCTCGGATGCCGTCCTCACTATAAGCCCTACCTCTTTGGGTTTCACACCTATAGCATATTTCCTGAGTCTCCTTCTCTCAGTCTCGTTCGAAATCCTTCTCGATATGCCTATATAATCTCCATCCGGCACCAATACCAGGTGTCGTCCCGGAATGGTTATCTGGGCGGTCACCCTGGGCCCCTTGGTTCCGAACGGTTCCTTGACTACCTGTACGGTTATTTCCTGACCGGGTTTCAATATTTCCTCAATATTTTTCTTCTTTTTTCTGGTATGATACACCTCATCCCCGTCAGCAACAGCATCATCAACATATAAAAATGCATTCTTTTCATACCCTATATCAATAAATGCAGCCTGCATACCAGGAAGCACAGAACTCACCCTGCCCCTGTATATGTTGCCCACAAGCCTTTCGCTGTCAGGCCTCTCCATATAGAACTCAACCAGCTCATTATCCTCAAGCAGAGCCATCCTGGTTCCTTCAACCGCTACATCTACTATTATCTGCTTCACTTTATCACCTCCTCCCCGTTATTGTAACCTGCCTCTAAAGCGGTGTGACAAGACTGTCACCCTTCTTAACATACAACTGCCTGCGGTGTGCCCTTGCAAAACTGATTTCCAGCCCGTAACAGTTTTCAAACGCCTTAATAAACAGCGATGGCTTCAGGTTGCCTCTGCTGCCGGCCGAGACCAGCATAGACAAACATACCCCTTTTAGATTATTGCCATAATCTGATTCTGTACACCAACAAGTCCCGTCATGCCTTATCTCCACTTTTGTTATAAGCGGCCTTATATCGACCATTTCCGGTCCCCTTTTGGTATTCTTTTCAACAGGGAGCTCCTTACGGCCTAAAATTTCTTCAAGGCCTTTCTCCACTTGTACTCTAAACCCTTTAAGCTGTGAAATCAGTAC
>CAYYGK010000201.1:0-539 GCA_964471145.1 uncultured Eubacteriales bacterium
GTGGATATAGCATTAACATATCCTCGTTTTACCCTTCTATTGCAAGGGGTACCAAAAGGGGGCGGCATATTGAGGATTGCTGTAATTGACGGACAGGGCGGGGGTATTGGGAAGGCCCTTGTGGAAAAACTCAGGATGAAGCTGGGCAAAAAGGCGAAAATACTTGCTTTGGGTACCAATTCGGCAGCCACCGTTCTTATGCTCAAAGCCGGAGCTGACGAATGTGCCACAGGTGAAAATGCTGTCCTTTTTAATGCACCCAGGGTGAACATCATAACGGGACCTATCGGAATACTGGCTGCCAATTCCATGCTGGGCGAAATGACCCCGGCCATGGCAAGGGCAATAAGTGAAAGCCCGGCAAAGAAGGTACTTATTCCGGTGAATCGCTGCAATATGATAGTTGCCGGAGTTGAAAACAGGCCGCTGCCTGACCAAATAGAGAGGGCTTCAGAACTGGTTTTGGAACTGTGTGACACAACTTAAGGCTGGTAAACTTATGGATGAAAAAGTTCTTTTTAAACTTGAATTTGACAGGA
>CAYYGK010000201.1:549-4753 GCA_964471145.1 uncultured Eubacteriales bacterium
ATCTTGCCGCTTTCACACCGGGAAAGGCGGCAGCATTAAAGCTTGCACCTTCAGCGGATATTGATGAAGTTGAATTGAAGCTAAAGCAGGCTGATGATGCACTGAGCTGCCTTATAAGGGCTGGTGCTCCTCCCCTTGGCGGGATAAGGGATATACATAATGCATTGAAAAGAGCGGAACTTGGAGGCATCCTCAATACAAAAGAGCTTCTTGAAACCGCTGATGTATTGAGGGCTTCAAGACAGCTGAAAGCGTATATTAAAAAAGATACGGACGACAAAGAAAACTATGTAAAGAAGATTGTAGAACAGCTTGTCACAAACAAATCCCTTGAAGAAAGTATCAACAACTCCATAATTTCTGAAGATGAAATAGCAGACAATGCCAGCCGCCAGCTCCTTTCAATCAGAAGAAAAATAAGAGATACACAGGCAGGTATAAAGGAAAAGCTGGACGGTATAGTGCGTTCTTCCAAAATGCAGAAATACATGCAGGATTCCCTGGTTACCATGCGTGAAGACAGGTATGTAATACCTGTCAAGTCGGAGTATAAGAACGAGATAAAGGGGCTTGTTCATGACTTTTCTGCCAGTGGTGCCACCGTATATATTGAACCTGCTGCTGTTGTGGAGGCAAACAACAGGATAAAGCAGCTGAGAATCAGCGAAAGACAGGAAATAGAGAGGATACTGGGTGAACTTACATCCGGTGTGTGTGAAATTCTGGACGGACTGCTGTCTGATTTGGATTTACTTACGGAACTGGACTTTTCTTTTGCTAAGGCACGCTTAAGCCTTGAATATCAATGCAGCCGTCCTGTTTTAAATACAGAAGGCATAATTAATTTAAAAAAAGCTAGACACCCCCTGTTGGAAAAAGACAGTGTTGTTCCTATAGATTTTTGGACAGGTGAGGGTTTCAATTCACTTGTAATTACCGGGCCCAACACAGGTGGGAAGACCGTTACTCTTAAAACTGTGGGGCTGCTGACGATTATGTCGCAATCCGGGCTGCACATACCGGCTGCAGAAGGTTCAAAAATTAATGTATACAGCAATGTTTTTGCAGACATCGGTGATGAGCAGAGCATAGAACAGAGCCTGAGCACATTTTCTTCTCATATGACAAATATCGTAAATATTCTGCACAAAGCAGACAGTGATTCGCTGGTACTGCTTGATGAGCTTGGGGCGGGTACCGACCCTGCAGAGGGCGCGGCGCTTGCAATGGCAATAATTGAGTGCCTGAACAGCACAGGAGTAACAAACATATCAACTACACACTACAGCGAGCTCAAGATATATGCAGTTTCAACACAGGGTGTTGAAAACGCCTCATGTGAATTCGATATAAAGACACTCAAACCTTCATACAGGCTTTTGATAGGTGTTCCAGGAAAAAGCAATGCCTTTGCAATTTCAGAAAGACTGGGGCTGGAGAGGGCAATACTCCAAAGGGCAGGCGAATTTCTCACACAGGAAGAGATACGGTTTGAGGATGTGATAGCTTCTCTTGAACAGGAGCGCAGCAAAATATCTTCTGAGAGGGAGAAGGCTGAAAGACTGCGCCGGGAAGCCGAAGAACTGCGAAGAGAACTTGAAAAGAGAAACATTCGGATTAATGAGCAGAAAAACCATATTATAAGACAAGCCCATCAGCAGGCAAAAACAATCCTTGCAGATGCAAAAGAGGAATCACAGAGGATTATTGAGCAGCTTATGCAGTTGAAGGAAAAAAGTTTAGAAAACAGTGAAATTGAACGGTTGAAGACTGAACTAAGGGAGAAGACAGATACAGTTGACAGTGCTTTGGCTTCATTTGCATCAAAACCTGTGGCAAACATCAAACCTCCCGACAGTGTGAAACCTGGAGACAGGGTGGTTATACAAAGCCTCGGAAAGGAAGGGACTGTTGTTTCAAGCCCTGATAAAAATGGCGAGGTGACGGTGCGGGCAGGGAATATGAAAGTGAATGTAGACCTTACAAAGCTTGCAATGGCGCAAGCTGGAGCAAAAGGACATAAAAAGGTGAAGACAACAGGTTTTGTAAACAACAATGCTGCTTTTGTCTCTTCACACATTGATGTAAGGGGCTGCACTGTTGATGATGCAAGGATACTTATTGACAAGTTCCTGGATGATGCAATTGTAGCAGGACTTAAGGAGGTTACTGTAATACACGGGAAGGGTACAGGCGCCCTGAGAAAGGGGCTGCAGGGTTTTCTTAAATCAAATCCTCATGCGGTTTCTTTCAGGAAGGGGGAGTATGGAGAAGGGGACAGCGGTGTTACCATTGTAACTCTTAAATAGTTTTGGAATTAATAAAATAATATGTAAGCTATTGAGTTTTTTTAATATAACTTGTATTTTTTTATTATAAGCAATATAATGGATTTGTATTTAATCTATGATGTGGGGGGATGGAATGTAAATGAAACCAAAGAAAATCAGAGATGATAAGTACATACTCAATATCATGAGAAACATCCGCAGGGCCGGAGGAGTGAATGTAACGGTCTATTCAGATGGCAAAAGCGCAAGGAAGGGCAGAATAGAATATATAAGAAAGACCAGGGAGATAATGCTAACTACAGATGTTGATATAGATTATAAAACCGGTGATAAACTGGGAATATACTTTCAGGTACAGGATATTTTCTATGTTATCAGAACCTCGGTTGTCGAGTTTGACAAGGATAAGGTATACCGCCTTGAATATCCGAATGAATTACTTTACTATTACCACAGGGTTGTCACACGTTACATGGTAAAACCCGGGGACAATATCGGCATATGTTTTGGCAGCAGTGACATTGATGCAGAAGTTGTCGATATAAGTACTGCTGGAGCAAGGGTACGAACAAGCAGAAACATTTTTAAAAAAAACACCCTTATTCGAAATGCACAGGTGGTTATTGATGAAAATACACGTCTTACCATTGATATGAAGGTTATCCACCATATGAAGGAAGATAAAGAACATTATATCGGGCTCAAGTTCATAAATGCTGAATGGTATGTCTATTACAGGCTTTTTTCGTATATATTCTCCAAAAACTATCCCAGGATTGCATCCATTAACAGCTTTCCGAGGGATGCGATCTATAAGCTGTACGAAGATTCAGGGTATCTGGACTTAAAACCCAGGGAGGAGTCTGAAAAGAACTTTGATGAAATGGTAAAACTGCTTCAGATTCTTGATGACAAACCTCTCATAACCACGAATATGGTCTACCACAAAGACAATGAACTGCTGGCAGGCGCATCGGTATTGAGAATCTACAACAACACCTTTCTTGCCCAGCATCTTGCCGCAGTACCAAAGGCAAGACTTCACCAGAAAGCGCTTCCCGATATCTACCTTGGGCTTAATGACTTCCTGGTAAACCACCCGTATTTCAAGTACTATCTGACATATTTTGATTCCAGGTCGCACTGGCACAGCGAGATGTACAGGAGAATAGGAGAGTACATAAACGATAAAAATAAATTCATTTATGACACGCTCCAGTACTTTGAGTGCTA
Organism: uncultured Eubacteriales bacterium; assembly: GCA_964471145.1. GTDB lineage: Bacteria > Bacillota > Clostridia > Acetivibrionales > STF1-152 > CAYYGK01. Next base: position 4,074 of record CAYYGK010000201.1, read on the forward strand.
TCTGGACCGCCACCAGTCAAAACCTGCCGAAGGATACAGGGCGGAGGTCATTTCTGACCCGACCTGTTTTTTTGAATACTGTAAAGACAGCATGGAAAGACTGACTTTGGACTGCTACGGATATACCCCGGAGAATTATAAGCTGGGTGATATAAGGCAGCTCTACGAGCTGCTGGGCCTCTATATTGACCGCAGACTGGTTTGTTCATACGATAACGAGGGAAATACTGCAGCATATGCTGTTGCAGAAGCATATACCATCGGTCTTAACCTTTACAACATTCTTGATAACTGCATTATTTATTTTTGCGATAACTGCAAGGACATTCCTTCAGTTGTCAACTCACTGCTGCCGGAGATAAAACTGTTTTTTAGAAAATATAAAAAAAGGAAATTTAACCTGCTGGTGGATATTCCGGAAAGTGAAATACATAGCATTGATGACAAGGGCCTGAAGTATGATTTCTTAGTTGGAAGGGTTGTTGCAGACAGGGAAGGCGGGGTAGAGTAAAAGAACCTGCTTATGGCAAACATGATAAGATGACTGTGTTTGAATACTGGATAAAGGGGGGTCAAACCTGATGCCGGAATATAATATCCCTTTTGTACTGCTGCATCTTTCTGCCGCACTGATACTTGCATTGTTTGTGCTTATAGCAAGGATAAGGGGAAAGACCCAG
>CAYYGK010000202.1:0-4741 GCA_964471145.1 uncultured Eubacteriales bacterium
TCTTTTAAGGGCTTTTCAGGAGCCAGCATTGAGGCTATGCCCCCGAATAAAAGGTTTGAGTAGTATGTTATTATTCTCCATACAAGTATTACCGGAATGACTATGCCCGACCTGAAAAAGAGATTAAAAAACACATATCCTGTTCCCTCTGCCCCCCCTGTTGCACCGGGCGAAGGCACATATGACGCTATCATCGTAACTATGCTCTGAGCAGCAAGCATGTTCCACATATTTGCTGTAGAAAGTGACTCTATACTCAGATATATCAGGTAGGGTATAAGAAAGAAGAAAGAGAGTCTTATTGCTTGTATAATGCAGGTGTTTATAAGCATTCCTACATTGTTTTTAAGAAGTTTTGCACTCCTTCCAAATGCCTCAAGCTCATATTCAAGCTTCCTTTCATGCTTCTCCATCCTCTTAAGGAACCTGATTTTCTGAGTCAAATTAAACAAAAACATCGTAATCCTGTGTGCGAGATTCTTCCTGTAAATAACCAGTATATACAGGCTTACAACAAAAAGATTAAGTAAAAACCCAATAAGGTACAGGTAGAAGAATCCCGGTATGCGGGACATGAAAAACCTGCCTTTAAGGATTATAACCGCAAGTGAATACAGTACAATTACACTCTGGTATGTAACCGACTTAAGCAGTACTACAGATACAGCATGTCCGGGTTTTACTCCGTCTTTGGCCATGACATATACCTGTGCAGGCTGGCCGCCTGATGCAAACGGTGTAACTGCATTAAAGAAAACTCCCACCATCGTAGTTTTGACTGAATCAATAAGCTTCTGCCCGCTTACGACCCTGCGGAGTATAACGTGCAGTACCAAAGCATCGCCCATCCAGAATACAATCATACAGCCGAACGAAGCTGCAATCCAGCGGTACTTCATTTTGGCAAAGAGGTCTATCACCTGGTTAATACCGTGAGTGAAAAATATAAGTGCTATCAGTACCACAAGTGCGGCAGTTACCACAAGGAGGTTAAATACATGCTTTTTCATTATTTTCTCCATATTCATCTCCCAATGTTTTCTACCCTGCTCAACTGTGTCGGGCAGTGCCTTCAGTATCCTGAGCCTTCAGGGTTTTATCCTTGAAATTCACTCCTACAACATTAACAACGACATCGGTTACAGTCATTCCTGTCATTTCTTCAACGGTATTGCGAACCTTGTCCTGAATCTCTTTTGCAATCTCATGTATTTTGCAGCCATAATCCACCACTATTGATAATTCGGCGTTTACCCTGTTCCCGTCAACCTGTATCTTTACTCCCCTTTTCAGGTTCTTCCTGCCAAGCGCACCTGCTATTCCATCCGCAATCGTACCGCTTAAGGAAGCTACATCGTTTGCTTCTGAAGCGGCAACACCAACTATGGTTTCCACAACTTCTCCTGATATCTTAATTCTGTCCTCGGCCTCACCCATAACAGAAACCACTCCTCCTATTTTAGAAATCCCGCAAGGATTGTTTCCTCCGCCTCCTTTTCAGAAAGCCCAAGAGACATAAGCTTTATCATCTGTTCAGACTGTATCTTTCCTATAGCCGCCTCATGTATGAGGTTTGCGTCCGAGTGCCGTGCTGTTATTCTTGGTATTGAGCGGACGCCGGCGTTTCCCATAATTATCGCATCACACTGTATATGCCCGCTGCACCTGTTCATCCCTATCAGGTCAAAACCGAATTCCTGTTCCGACCTTCCGCGGGCTACTGACCTTGATTTAATTCCTGCAGATGAGTCTTCACCCTCCAGTATAACCTTGATTTCCGACCTGGCTGACTGCCTGCCTTCGGTCAGCATCCTCTCTTCAACTCCAAGTCTGCATCCCTTAGCAAGCTTTATTTCTGTATGCCTGTCGGTACTGTCCACACCGGCTATCTGTATAAGTTCAAGCTGTACAGATGCACCTTCTTCCAGCCTGATAATACTTACAGGATTAAGCACCTTCCTGCCACCGCCTTCACCTTGAGCATAGTGCTTTTCAACATATTTCATTACCGCGTTTTTTCCTACCCTGAACTCATGTATACCATCATGGCGCGAATCCTGCCCGCCTGTATTATGAATGCCACACCCGGCGACCACAAGTACATTGGCCCCTTCTCCAATCTCAAATGTATTGTATACCTTGTCTGTTATGTTCCCGGATGTCAGTATCACGGGTATATGCACACTTTCGTTCTGTGTTCCGGGTTTTACATAAACATCTATCCCTGGTTTGTCACTTTTAGCGGCAATTTCAATGTTTGAACTGCTGTTTTTTGTTATTCCCCTGCCGTCTCTTCTAATATTATATGCTCCCTGTGGAATTTCATGAAGGTCGGCAACCTTTTCAAGCAACAGCTTATCCAATGCACTCAGCATCATTTCCCGCCCCCTTCTCGCAGTTCATGCTGCACCTGCATGAATCATTTCTCACAACCGAATCCCTCAACCTTTCAAGCGGCACATCCCTTTCAAGTCCGTCCCGGCTGATCACCATTATCTCATCCGCAAGTTCGAGTATCCTTTCCTGGTGGGTTATGATGACAACTGTCCCGTCTCCTCCGGCATGCATGGCATTAAAGGTCTCGGCAAGTCTTTTGAAACTCCAAAGGTCTATCCCTGCTTCCGGCTCATCAAAAACGGCAAGCTCCGCATCCATTGCCAGGACTGTTGCAATCTCTATCCTCTTTATCTCACCGCCTGAAAGCCGTGAATCTATCTCCCTGTCCAGGTATTCCCTTGCGCAAAGCCCTACGTCATAAAGAAGGTCACAGATATTTATATCCCTGCTGCCCGCAGACAGCTCAAGCATCTGCCGGACTGTTAAACCCTTAAACCTGGGCGGATACTGGAATGCATAGGCAATTCCCAAACGTGCCCTTTCATCAGTTGAAAGACCTGTTATATCCTCGCCGTTAAAAGAAATAGTGCCTGAAGAGGGTTTTATTATACCCATTATGATCTTGGCAAACGTGGATTTCCCTCCTCCGTTAGGCCCTGTAACCGCATAAAATCTATTCTTTTCAAGTACCAGGCTTATGTCCTCCAGTATTGTTATGGAGCTTTCCTTATCTTCAGCTTTATACCATACGTTTTTGAGCTCTAGCACTGTTTAATCCTCCATCCCTTTACATAATATCATATATTATAGCACTCCTTAAAAAAGGTTGCCTCTTCCCAAAATCATATTTGGGTCAAAGAGCTGCTTTAATCCCTTAATCTCCCTGATTCCCTGCTCTCCGTACATTTCGGAAAGCAACTGCTTTTTGATTTTACCCGTTCCATGCTCCGCCGATACCGTCCCCCCCATAGATACTGCCTTCCTGGCCCATTCAAGACAGAGCTGTGTACCCTTGTGGTATTCTTCCATGCTGCCTGGAATGATATTCACATGAAGGTGGTTGTCACCGATATGACCAAATACGGCAGATTCCAATGATGTTCTGCCAAGCCCGGTTCTGTATGCGCCCATCATTTCTTCAAGGTACCTGTCAGGTACGGCCATATCCGTACCAAGCTTGGTAAACTGCAGGCTTTCCTTCTGCCTTCTCCCAATAATTGAATTAATCTGTTCAGGAACCGCATGCCGGAACAGCCTGGATTTTTCCAGTCCTCTCTCATCCGTAACGGTCCATGCGGTTTCCGGGTCTGAACCGCAATCCACAAGTATTTTCATCATGCCTTCCACATCAGTCATAATCTGCTCGTCACCGTCTCCGTGAAACTCCATATATACTGCCGATTCAAACCGGGAACAGGGAACAGGGATATCATTTGATTGCTGCTCTCCGGATGCCTTTCCAATCAGCTCCAGTGATGCACCGTCAAGGTATTCAATAGCGCAGGGCCTTAAAACCTTGCGAAGCTTGTGCACAAATTCCAGCGCCTCCTGTTCCGAATAGAAAAACGCTGTTATACCCCATACCGCCCGGGGCATCTTTAAAAGCGAGATTTCAATTTCGGAAATTATCCCCAGGGTTCCCTCACTTCCAATAAACAGGTCGATCAGGTCCATGTCATCTTCAACATGGTAACCAGCTGCGTTTTTAACTGCAGGCATAGTATATGAAGGTAAATTCCCTTCAATTTTCCTTCCGCCTTCAGTTACCGCCTTAAAGCTTCTTCCATTGCACTTATCACCACGGTTAACAGCCATGACATCACCGTCTGCAAGCACCATTCTTAGTGACTTTATATATTTTCTTACCGACCCGTACCTGAAACTTCTTGCCCCGGAAGCATCATTGGCAGCCATGCCGCCAAAAGATGCGGTTTTTTCAGTGGGGTCAGGAGGAAAAAACATGTTCCTGTCTCTGCAGTAGCCGCTGTTGAATTCCTCAAGCAGCAAACCAGGTTGAACCTTCACAGTATTTTGGTTGCCGGTTTCGGTCAAGCCTTTCATTTTAGAAGTGTTGAGAATATGCCCTTCATCCGGCACACCGCCCCCTGTAATCCCCGTAAGGCTCCCCTGCACCGTTACGGCAGTTCCTTTTCCGTACATCTCCTTCATGACTTCTATGATATCGCTCTCAGACTCCGGAAAGGATATTGAATCAGCCTTACCCGTCCTCCGTGATTCATCACTCAGGTATTCCTGCATGGTTTCATCCATTTTCAGTACTTCAGGCATGCTAAGTCTCCTTCATAAAACCATTAAGAAAATTATAACAGCACAGATTCAATTCTGCAACTTAATATATTTTTGATTACCTGTTTGAAAGAACATGCATCTGCTGTTATAATGT
>CAYYGK010000203.1:0-4711 GCA_964471145.1 uncultured Eubacteriales bacterium
ACCGGCTTTATAACACAGGGGCCCATATCGTTTGTAAAACAAAGCTCTATCTTTGGCTCCTGTATTACTCTCAGAGCCTCAATAAAGTACCTTGGATTGAACCTTATATCTAGGTCTTCTCCGTCTATTTCAGTGTATAATTCCTCTCTTGCACTACCTATATTTGTATTTGTCTGTATCAATATCATATCTCCTTCAATTTTGAGTTTCATTGGGTATCTTCTCTCTTCAGTCACTATTACCAGTGAAACCCTTTCAATTGCGGAAAGAAGACTCTCCCTGTCCACAGTCATGCTTGTCCTGTATTCCTGCGGTATAAAACTCTTATACTTGAAGTACTCACCTTCAAGAAGCCTTGATACCAGCTTATAGCTTCCCATATCAAACTGTATCTGGTTTCTTGTACTGTAAACGGTTAAATCACTGTCATCCTGCATTAGTATCTTTGATACTTCTCCCATTGTTTTTCCAGGGACACCAATTGAAAGCATGAAATTCTCATCTTCCAGTTTAGCCCTTCTTACCGCTACCCTGTAGCTGTCACATGCAACCATTGTAAGAATACCGTTTGAGCATTCCAGCAATGTTCCGGCCAGTATCGGCCTTGTCTCATCAGTACTTACTGAGAATATGGTCTGCCTTATCATTTCCTGCAGTACATTCTGTTTCATTGAAAAAGCATTGTCTTTCTTTATAACAGGTATTTCCGGGAAGTCCTCGCTGCTCAAACTGTTTATCTCAAAGTATGAGTTTTCACACTCTATCTTCATTATGTTGTTTTGTGCGGATTCCATGCTTATTTCAGAATCGGGGAGTCTTTTAATAATGTCACCAAGCATCCTTGAATTTATTACCAGTGAACCCTTCTCTTCTATTTTTGCCTTTGAAATGTATTCTATCCCCAGTTCCAGGTCATTACCCGTGATTTTAAGTACCTCCCCGCATTCAACGAGCAGTCCTTCCAGGACTTTCATTGTAGAACGGCTTGATACGGCTTTCTGAACTATTCCTACGGCTCTGTCCAGATCCTTTTTCTTACATTTAAACTTCATTTTCTCATTCCTCCGTTCTTCGAATTATTTTAAAAATAAAAAATATAATAGTAGTAATAATAAGTGCTGTTGATAATGTTAATATCCTGTCCTAAACTGTTTGTCCCATGTTCTCCTGCTGTTTCAAAAACTGTTGATGGTTTGTTTCACAAATCAACAGGATGGTGATAACTTTTTAAGGTGCAAGCCTGTCCACATTTTTTTATCCACAGAGAGAGTAAAAGATGTGGAAAACATGCTCTAACCCGCTATATTGCGCTTTAATTCTTCCACAGCCCTCCGGGTTTCAGGGTTGGTTTCCTTTTCGTCCGCAATTTTGTCACAGGCATGTATCACAGTTGTGTGATCCCTTCCGCCAAATATGTTCCCTATTTTTGGAAGAGACATTTCCGTAAGCTCCCTGCACAGGAACATGGCTATCTGTCTTGGATAGGATATGTCCCTGCTGCGTTTTTTTGACTTGAAGTCATCAGGTTTTATGTTGAAGTACCTTGCAACAGCATTTATGATTGCCTTGCTGTCTATTCTTCTTGCTTTGTTTGCCGAGAGGATATCCTTTAGTGCTTCGGCGGCATTCTCCTGTGTAATATTCTCCTTTGAAAGCGAAGAATAGGCTATAACCTTGTTTAACGCTCCTTCCAGCTCCCTTATGTTCGAAGCTATCTTATCTGCTATAAAAACCATAACATCATCAGGTATGTTCATCTCTTCCAGCTGGGCTTTTTTCTTAAGTATGGCGACCCTTGTCTCAAGGTCGGGCGGCTGTATGTCGGCAATCAGTCCCCATTCAAAACGTGATTTTAATCTTTCCTCCAGCGTGTTTATGTTTTTTGGCGGTTTGTCGCTTGATATTATAATCTGCTTGTCTGCTTCATACAGTGCATTAAAAGTATGGAAGAATTCCTCCTGCGTCCTTTCCTTTCCTCCAATAAATTGTATATCGTCTATAAGGAGCACGTCTATGTTACGGTACTTGAACCTGAATTCCTCATTTGTGTCGTCTTTTATGGCGTTGACAAGTTCGTTTGTAAACCTTTCTGAAGAAACATACAGAACTTTGAGGTTGGAATTATGAATGGATATATAGTGGCCTATAGCATGCATCAGGTGTGTTTTTCCAAGTCCTACACCTCCATATATGAAAAGTGGGTTGTAGGCCTTTGCAGGTGATTCGGCTACGGCAAGAGATGCTGCATGAGCAAACCTGTTTCCGTTGCCTATAACAAATGTGTCAAAAGTATATTTGGAATTCAGCACCCATGAGAGGTTGTCTTCAAGTTCATTTTCAATGGTATTCTGTTCCAGACGGGATTCGTTTTGACGGCCTGAAATTGTAAATTCTATCCTGTATTTCCGGTTGGTAACCTGAGTGATTGCATTCTGAACAAGCGATTCATATCTTGATTCAAGTATGCCCTTGTTGAATTCTGCAGGTACTTTCAACACCACCTTGTTGTTATTCATAGAAATTGGATTTATGGTCTTAATCCAGGTATTGTAACTTATTTCAGTAAGCTCATCCTTTAACAGGTCAAGTGCGTTACTCCATACAGAACTCAAGCGACCAGCCATTGTTGATTCTCCCGTCGTATTATTAAAGTATGTAATCTTATGCATATCCTGCCAAAAAGGCTTTTTCCTTTGTAAACCGCCTTTTTGTGGATATTCACGTTTCGGCGGGCATACTGCTTCAAAGTGCAGCACTATTAAATATACCAGAATTTGTTCAGAAATTCAATAGCGGAAATTTTCATTTCTTCGTAAATGTAAAAAAACAGCCGTAAATGGGATAACGGCAGAAAATTTTTATCATTAAATTTTGAAACCGGGGCAGGAACAAAAGGGATACGTTTCTTCGGAAGCTCTAAAAAGAAGTTGAATCTCGAAAGCTTGTTGAGGCAAGACGTGCAGCAAAAATTTTTTGTCAAATAAATACCATATATAGTGGACATAATAGGAAAATTATGGTATAATATAAGCGGGGTAAAAAAGAATTAGCTGACTCAGGAATTAAAATGGAAAATAAAAGAATAATTGATGTATTCGTGAGGTTTATGCTTTAATGCCAGATAAAAAGGCAAAGAACGGTTTCAGCGTCCAAAAAAAATTAGAACAAATGTCTTCTACTCAGCAAAGAGTATGGGATGCACTTTTCAAAAATGCCTTTACGAGAGAAAAGTAGTTTGTTATACGTTTTTCTATTCCCTATAACCCTTTAATATCAGTAGTTTTAAGGGGTTATAGAAGCTGCAAAGGCATAAACTCCCGCTAGTGAGCACAAGGATATTGACGGTGTACAAAATACTATTGTTGAGAACGGCGACTCCATGAGGGTTGTCTCAAAAGTTCCTAGGTGGGACAAGGAAAACAAAGTTTTCATACATATTTACTACAGTGCAAAGAAAGCATTCCAAAGGGGCGAGAATCTTTATGCGCATGTTGCCGTCCTTCGTGAAGAGGCAGAGAAATCTCCGTATAAATATGCAAACGACAGCGAGCATCTGAAATACCTCAACATCAGAAGGTCGGAGAAAGTAGAATCCGGTTACACTGTTAGCATTTGCGAGGATGTCATAAGTAAGGAACTCGAAACCGCAGGTTGGGGTGTCATCATCAGCAACGACATAGACAATGCCAAAGAAGCAATGCGTAGCTACCGTGAGAAGGATGTTGTCGAGAAGGGATTTCTCCATCTAAAGAAAAGCCTTGACCTGGGTAGACTGCGAGTCCACAGTCAGGAAAGTATGCAGCCATCGCATACAAGAGATAAACGGAACACGCATTATCTAACCTGCAACGAAAGATCAACGCAACATTTACAAGGCTTTCAAGGTTGAGGAACCGGCGTAGTTATAAATTTCGAGAGGGATTTGGATAGTATTATTAACAACATTACGTGTCAACACTGATACTGCATACCATATATACTTTTCCCTATTTAGTTAAAGTATAAACAAACTCATTAAAAGAAGTATGATGTGTATACTGTTACAAATTTGTGGGTATTTGAAACAATATAACAAAATTTACTCATACGATTTTCTCTAGCACAAGCAGAATAACTGGTATGAGCAGCCCTCCGAAAAGCTGCCCAATTATGCTAAGATCAAAAGGCCATTCAGACAGTGATGAAATCTGCTCCTTGAGGCTTATAAGCTTGCTGTAGTCCTCAACCTCTCCGGCACCGAGAGAAATCTGCTTGATGCTCATTGATTTGGATTTTCTCCAGGATTTCTCAAGGATCCTGTCCATCTCGATTTCAATGGAGTAAATCTCAAAATCCTTGTATTCTCTAATTTTTGCGTGAATGCTTATAAGAGGTATAATAAAGACAAGAACCGAGGTAATAAATGCGAATGATACAAATGCATAGAAGGCCGTCCAGAATACGGCGGATTTATTCACCCACGGCGTGAAAAGAAGTACCGCCACGTATACAAAAACAACAAATATCATTATCAATGAATACTTCATAGACAGCTTGCCGAGATATTTCAGGCCTCCCACTCTGTCAGGATGGTTTATGTCTATTTTGATTTCCGACTTGTTTATATTAAACTTTAGTTCCCGGACGAATTTTCTAACTACAGACACTTTACTTGCTATATAATCCCTGAAAATAGGCATGGTGTCTTGCAATATCCATGACATTTTTGTAT
>CAYYGK010000204.1:0-4682 GCA_964471145.1 uncultured Eubacteriales bacterium
GGGTAAATTTTCTCACACTTTGTACCTGACTTAGGTTTAATACTGCTTGTTGTTGCCAATCTGTCATTTGCCATTTTTATCTTGTCTCCTCTCAAAACATTTTATTAGAATAAAGTTTGACGTATTTGCTTCTGGATGTTTTCTTATACTTATTATATTCCATTCCCTCTTTCTTAACCTTTTTTCTAATATTTTTCTAACAAAAATCCGGTGGCACTATTAAAATAGATACAGAAATGGTCGCGGTGTTACAATCAGCTATCCGATGTGGATTAGAGTGCATCCATCCTATAGGAAAGCTTTACCTTCTTGCCGCAGAATACAATACCTGTTTCTATTACTTCAGAGATTTGTGCATTTTTAAACTCATCAATATAGCTTCTGTTCTCCATCTGGCTTAAAGCCTCGTCAAGGGCATCCTGCATGGTTTTGTCATCACTTTTCTCAACGGTCTTGAACTCCATGACTATGCCTTAATTTGTCCTGTCACTCGGTATAATCATTACATCCGGCCTTCCTTCACCCGATTCCCTGTTTGAAACAACCCTGTACCTTTTATCCAGGTTGACAAGAAGACCTAGTGTAAAGGCATGATAGAAGTTCTCTGCTGCATTTCTGCCAACATCAAATGTGCTGAATGTCTTGCGTACAAGATACTTGAAATCACTTTCAAACTCCTTTACCCTGCCGTTAATTAGATGCTCCAGCATCTCCTTTATCATGTTGGTTGAAACATCCTCAACATCAAACCACTTCATTATCATATCCTCATAGAGTGTGAGTATTTCTGCATTGGGGATTTTCAGTCCGGCAACCGTCCGCCTGCCTTCAATTCTGAGGTTTTGTGTTTTCAGGTACCCGCTTACTACAAGAAAGTTCCACAGGACTTCCTCGTTTAACAGCCTCGTTCCGGCAATATTCCTGAAGTTGATGCTTGTGTTGACTGCTACATCGGGGATCTCCCCACCTTCCATCAATAACACCAGTTTCTGCTTTACGGATGCATCCGTCCTCTTGAGTATGTCCACGATAAGGTCGTTGCTGCTGGTATTTACCCAGTAGGGCTGCAGTCTTTTATCCTTTATAAAATTGATTATCGACCAGGGGTTGTAGATAACAGTATTACTGCCAAATATATACCCGTTATACCATTCCCTTACTTCATCTTTCCTTTCACCAAGCCCATAATATTCAAGCATTTCCTCCACTTCATCCTGGATGAATCCAAATCTGTCAGCATAGGCATCTGTAGTTATGGAACTTACGTACAGGTTGTTCATATCGGAAAATATGCTCTCTTTTGCCACCCTGTAAATGCCGGTAATAACACCCATTTTCAGGGCACTGTTTGTCTTTAATGCCGAGCCAAGGAAGACCTTCATGAAATCTATGATTTTCTCGTAATAACCTTTTATGAAACCATGCTTTATCGGGGTATCGTATTCATCAATAAGCACCATAACCTTTTCATTATGGTATTGGTGAAGCATCCTTGTCAGAAATTCAATGCTGTATGACATTTCAACTTCATTTGCTGCCCTGCCGGTAACAGCCTTGAACTGTTGTTTGTCTTCATCCTTTATGCTGCCACTTTCCAATATATAGTCATGCCTCAGGTATTCTGCCGCCACAAGTGTTTTGAGCCGCTCAATACAGTAATCATAGTTGTTGTATTTTACATCCTTTAAATTGATATTCACCACAGGGTATTTCCCCAGCTCATTCCTGTATCTGTTTCCCTGCTGCCATATCTTTAAGTTCTTGAAGAGGAAACTGTTGTCATCCTCACCCTTTTCAAAGAAGTATTTGAGCATGGACAGGTTGAGGGTCTTCCCGAACCTTCTTGGACGTGTAATCAACTTGACCGATGAAAGGTCATCAATTATTTCCTTTATCAACAGGGACTTGTCAACAAAATATCCGTCCTCTGAAATAATTGTTTTAAAATCATCCATGCCTATGGGTATTCCCTTCAGCCTCTCACTCATAAAACTCTCACTTCCTTTCCATGACAATATTATACCGTATAATAGTGGAAATACAAGAATTTATGTTTGACAGAGATAATCCGGGTAGTTTTGTTAGCCCCTCTAAAATCGGTGTTCAGATCCCTCCTCCATAAACCCACAGCCTTTTAACCAAAGATGAAATGAAGTGAGTATTAATGTTACAAAATTATTAATCGCACCCTACATAATACTGGATGAGTTTCACTGGTAGCCGTAAGCGACTCTGACAACTACTATTATCTTTTTTCAAAATCAGGCTTTGAAGATTCCCTCATTAAAGAAGCTATGAAAACCAAAAGGATAAGTTTAATAGAACTTGATGATATTCTATAACCTGAAAAAGTATTATATTTATTAATTCATTATCAATAAATATTACTTCAAGGAATTTGTCTTTTGACCTAATTGATGATTTATGCAAATGCTTGCAATTTATTTTACCTTTTCCTTTTTTTATTTTTCAAAAAATCATGCATGTCCTTTAAATCCTTAAATCCCATTTGAACTGCCTGGCGTTTTGCAGTTCCTGATAAAACCTGTACCCTGTTTCCGTGATCATGAATATATGTCTGCAGGAACTGACCATTAATGTCTACACCGTTCCATTTTTTTTCATTGACTTTTTGCAGGCCTAATCTTTTGGCGATTGATTTAATATCACCTGTTGTAAACCTGTATGGCATTCAGTAATGACCTCCATAACTTGATTTATATCACTATGCCTGGCAATTCTTCTAAGATATGGATAATGTTTTTTTCTGTTATCTATCTGTCTGTAAAAATCAATTCTTTTCAAGTAATCACAGGCATAATCCATCAAATTTTCTGCCAAGTCATGTAATGCCGCATGTTTTGAATTCCCTTCTCCGTGAATCATCAGTTCATCAAGGGCAATTGTATAACCTCTGTTATCAACATCTTTTTCTACTACAGGATTGAATTTGTATGCATTTAAAATCTCTTCAAGTAGTTCAGTTGAGATAATTGATACTTTTTTGGATTGGACACTTTTACAATTGCTTGTTATAACTTCATAACCCTTTGATGCTTCCCGGACAATGCTGGGAAATTTCTGTTTGGCCTGGCTTATTGATTTCTCGTTGAAAACATACATAATTCTCACCACCTATATTAGTAGTATATTATAATATGAACAATATGTCCATAATATACGCTTTTATAGCACGGCGATTTCGGCACTTACATTGATTTACCGCTTGTAGCCCGTCCGGTATTTATGTTTTTTGCCATTGATTTTACACGTAAAAGGCTGCGACTGAAGGAAATAAAAAATTTTGGGGGTACCAAAAATTAAGCAGTTCCCCTACAACTTTTTGACATTTTACTAGGGCCGATACCCCACTGTTTGCAATGGCGTCGGCCAATTTTTGCCCTGTTTCACTGCAGAAAAAAGGATATATCTTCTTTATGATAAAATTGAAACAGTTATCTAATATAATTTAAGGTGTTGGAAATCAAGCCGAAAATTCACATCATGCAGAGTAAATGGTTAAACAAGCATACAACAATCAGGAGTATACTCTTGATGCGGAGCACTTCACCGGGGTGAAATTTTTATTCACATAAAAAGAGAAGAATGAACAGCGGTTACGGACAATCCCTTACTTCCCTGGCGCCATATAGGCTACTGCCCTCAACCGCAACTTCATTATATACCACCTCGGGTACAATAATATCCCTAAAAACATCGTTTAACAGATGCAGTTTGTTAATACTTGCAAGAGAAATCAACGGTGTTGAATTACATATTACCTTCATTATTCTCTCCCAGCATTTTTGAGATTTTATCAATATTATTCAACTCTTCCTCGATTTCCTGATTGGAATAGTTGAAAACAGTCTCTCCCCTGTAGTTCATGATCTCAATAAAGGCATTTTTGGAAAAGCCGCACAATTCTGCAGCCTTACCCAAAGACAATTTGTCTTTCTTATACAGTTCAATAGCAGTAATCAGCTTCATCTCCTTCTGGAACTCTTCAGAAGACTGCCTGAGATTCAACAGAATCTCTTCCGGAATATCAACCTGTATCTTAACCTTGTTCATAGAAAACACCCTCTTGATTCTTTCTAATTCCATTATAGCATATTATTCATTTGCTTAGTATAAAAAATTGATATTACCCAGGGCAATCGCATAAAAAGGGTGAAACGAGTTAACAGGAGCGGTGAAAAACGAAAAGGGCCAGAATAGGCGGCAACGGCAAGCATTATTTGTAACGGTAATTAAAGTCAAAGGTGCAAAAAGGCGCAGCAGACCAGAGGCATGGGCATCAATGATTTCAAGGCCATCCGGGACTTTTCCGTTAATATATGAATCCTTTATATTCATTGCCTCCTACCCTTTCATTAGAAGCTCCAGAACATACATCTCAAGAGCTTCACAATCTCTTTTTCTTACACATTCCCTCTGGAACTTTTAATCAAATTTTTCAACCTTTTACTCCAGCATTCTGGCTATTTCGAGGCTGTTCTCCAGGTGTATGTAGCACACATCAGCTTTCTGCGTCCTCATTGCCTTGACATGAAGCCCCACATATTTTACCCTCTTGCCGTATTGACTCCACCTGTCCGAAATTGCCTGCTAAATGCTTTTATGTTTTATTAAACCTTCACATAATATGTCTTGCAAACAAACAAGCCTGCCGGGAAACT
>CAYYGK010000205.1:0-4676 GCA_964471145.1 uncultured Eubacteriales bacterium
TTTTGGATGCTTTATTGTTACAAATCCGTTATCATAAGCATTGAATTTTTTATGATTTGGGTTTTCTTCAGTATCAGATGGAGGCCATCCCTCAGGAAGCAATATTGGAACAGAAAATCCATGAGGAAACAAAAGTCTAATCCCACCACCTTTTTCAATGCAATAGGAGCCGACAGTAATATTGAATATCCATGTTGAGACCTCACCAGCCATTACATCATTTGACGGCACCATTTCAATATTTCCTAATTCTTTTCTGTCCAATTTTAATCATCTCCCGAATAAGGTTATTCTAAAATACGGCAAAAATGCTTCATTACTTTACTTACCTCAGATACATCATTTTCTTCAAGCCCCATCTGCTTCGCAATTTTGAACATGTTTATACCGTTATCCAATATGAATGAAGGTATAGAGTTGCTGTCAAAAATCCTTTCCAGATAGCTTAAGTCCTTTATAGCATTCTTCATCTGGAATGTAATGCTATGCTTGTTGCTTATCATCTTTGGTGCAACACGTTGAAAGCCGGGACTGTTACCTGCGCTGACACTAACCACGTTAAAAAGCACCTTGGGATCAATCCCAAGTTTTTCAACACATGCAAATATTTCAGCGTACATACACTGCTGCAGGATTGAAACAAAGTTGTTTGCCAGCTTTACGATGTTTCCAGATCCTGATTCTCCTGCATAGAATATGTTTTTGGCAATTGAATCCAGTATGCTGCGCATTTTAATATATACATTCTTATCTCCGCCCACAATAACATTTAAAGTACCCTCATCTGCATTGGCAGGTCCCCCTGTAAGGGAAGCATCCAAAAAATCATTATTGCTTGATTTTAATTTGCGATGGATATTTTTGGTGGACTCAGGAAAACTGGTACTGGTGTCAATAACACAGCGGTTTTTTAGCCCTGACCTGATAAATTCATCCATTACCGATTCAACCTGCAATGACCCAGGGAGTGAAAGCATCATTACCTCGGAGCATTCAAATATCTCCGTCAAAATGCTTGTTGTTTTAGCGACATTCTCATACTCTTTTGTTTTTTTATTATCCAAATCATATACTATCAGTGGATATCCCGATTTGATAAGATTTTTTACCATACCGCTTCCCATCCTGCCAAGACCAACAAACCCGATTTTTTGTTTTTTGCTCATAAAAAACACCTCCAGTTTATTTAAAAAGCTCCCTGAACAGTTCATCTGGAATTAATATTTAGTGCTATAACAGATCTAATTCCTTCTGACGTTCCTTACTGCCGAGTAAATATCCTTCATTAATTAATTCTTTTTGCAATACTTTTACACAGATATCTTTAGGAGTTGTACTTTGTTTGACTGCCAAAGATGCGGCGATACCACATGCCTGTCCCAATGACATCAGGCTGAGTCTTACCCGGGTTCCTGTTCCGTCATGTCCCCTCCTGCAATACGAGGCTCCTCTGCCTGTTACCATTAAGCCTTCTATATTCTTGGGCAGTAGTATTTTATAGGGAGTATCAAAACCTTCTTTGTTATATCCGGGTTTCACGAAACGCCTGCGAAACTTATTAATAAAAAGAACGTCATCGAATTTCTTCCCATTATATGCCTCTTCATATGTCAGGGTATGCTCACCTTCAATGAATGGTCCTCCTCTTGCTCCAACATAAGGTGCTGCATACATTAAATATGCCTTTTCAAAACCCACTACATTATTTCTCAAATAAAGCACTTTTTCGTATGCTTTTTCCCGCATGTATTGTTCAATGTATGACATTTGGAACATGCTATTACTATCATACTGTCCATAAAACCGTTCCCTGAAAAAAGCAGTACTTTCATTATACCTGTTGAAATCAATTTCCTCTTTTGCATATTTATCATATCTGTTAAAATCTACTCCTCCTATCAGGTATGGCAAGGCTGTCTCATTCCAATATTCAAAATCAATCATTCGTCTCTTTTCATGAACCATAGTTGAAAAATCAAAATCTGGTGGGATATGTTTAATCATAGGTACGCCTGCCCTTTCAGCAACAGAGGCATCTCCCGTCCCATCTATCACAACTTTTGCTTTTATGGCTAACCGTCCCGATTTCCCTTCTATAAAAACACCTTTTACCATATTATTTTCAATAATCGGGTCACATACATACACTGACAGTAGAAGCTCAACTCCAGCCTCTTGTGTCATCTTGAAAGCAATATATGATGCAATGTTTGCTTCTTCTGCATAATTAAGACGATCTACATTGTTATTTATGTTTTTTAATAAGTCCGTTGTTTTTAAATTATCTACCCTTTTCAGAAACTCTTTTGGTATTCCCTGAGGTCCGCCAGGTAATACTTTCCCAATAGGACCTTCCAGACTTCCGTTTATTATCATACCAGGACCAATATTACCACCTAAATATCCAAATCTATCAATCAAAAGGGTTTTTGCCCCCCCTCTTGCAGCTGCGATAGCAGCAAACAAACCGGATACACCGGCACCTGCCACAACAACATCAACATCATAGGCAACAGGAATCTGTTTCTCTGTTTCACTAATATATTCAAGGTTATTCTTTTTTTCGAATAGCTTATAATATTTTGCACCATCAATATTTTTTTCAACTGCTCTAATTCTATTTGCTGATTTACCCATAATAATCCCTCCAGAAAATATATTATTATTAATAGATGTTTCTATACTTTTCAACAGCTTTGCTTAAAGCTAATACGCATTTAGGATTACAATAATAAGGCAAACTGTTTGAATCAGAAATTATATATCCCCCCTTTTCTCCTAACATTCCAATTTTTCTTTTCACTTCCTGTTCTACTTCCCTCTCGGTACCATTTGTCAGGTACCTGTCAATATCAATATTGCCTACAAGACATAATATTCTACCATACTTCTGCTTAAGAAAACCTAAGTCCATGGTATTGGGTTCGAGAGGATGAATGCCATTCATTCCAAGCTGCAGTATATCCTCAAGTATTGGAATCAGATTGCCATCACTGTGAAATATCCAGGGTACTGATATCTCTTTAATTAATTCTTTTAAATACGGCATAAAAATCTCATTCCATACTTCAGATGAAAATAGTGGGCCTGCTTTAAATGCCAGATCATCAAAAGCCCATAGAAAGTCAATCTTAAGTTGCATCAGGTTTTTGATAACCTTTATATTCCATTTTGTATATTTTTTTAATACCTCCTTAACTAATTCCCTGTCCTCAAAGAGCTTGTAAGAAAAGTTATCATATCCCATACTCAATAGTGTTAACGATATTCCCAGCCTTATATCACAGAACATTGCATAATCTTCTTTATACTGCTCTATAAATGAATTTATCTTTCCATATGCCTTATCATCATCAGGGTCAGGAAGTTTTATCTTTTCGAGAGCCTCCCAGCTGTCAACAAGTCCCTTTTCTATCATATGGCCTGATTCAGGCTGATATTTTGTTTGTGCATATATTGGGGGCAATATTTTTACACCAATAGCATCCAGTTTTAACTTCTTTGCGGTCTTAGGATTTATAGGATAATTAATCATTAAACGGCTTTTTGCTTCAGGCTCAAGTATAAGACTCGGTTCCATTCTGTTATCACAAACATAGTCGTGGAGATCCTCCCCCAGTATCCTTTGCTGGAGTGAAGTGTCTATCACAGAATGCATATACGGGACTTTATCAGGCTTTTTACATTTAAGTGCTGTCAATACTCTCTCTCTTGATATAATAGAATATGCCCCCCTGTTTATTTCATGTAGTACAATAGTACTTTCCTTATAGCAACGGCAATATCTTTTACGTTTTTTTCTGTCAATTTTTCATTCCAGGGTATGAAAAGCATCCTTTTGCATGCTTCTACTGAAACCGGACACATATTAGGGCTATACTCCACTTCAGAAGAAAACTTATTGCAATCGAAAGGACAGTGTGTATTTCCATAGGTTCGCCCTTTAAGTACTACATCATACATATATATAGGTTTTGGCAGATAACCTGGAGCTGTGTATACACCTTCTTCAGTCAACGCTCTGGCAAGTGTTGTATTTGAGACAGTATAAAAATCCGGATTGAATGTAAGCGCATACTCATAATATGTGTTTTTTGCCCAATCAACCTCTAAAGGAGGATACACTCCATCAATGTCCCTGATCAAGGAACTAAGAAGCCTGGCATGTTTGATCCTTTTTTCTATAAACCCATCAAGCTTTCTTAGTTGAGCAATTCCTACTGCAGCCTGGAGTTCGGTAATATGGTAATTCGGTGCAAGGAATAAATGATCCCTGTATCTTTCCCTTGGCCAGCCTTTATCGGCACATAAGTTTAACTTTTTATTACATATCGAATCTTTTTTTGCTATAATCATGCCTCCATCCCCTGTCGTCATATGCTTGCTCTGTTGAAAACTAAAGCACCCGGCATCTCCTATAGTCCCTGCCAGTCTGCCTTTATACTCGGTTAAATGTGCTTGACAACAGTCTTCCACAACATATAGTTTGTGTTTTCTCGCAATTCTCATTATTTCATCCATATCACAAGGAAACCCATACAGGTGCACTGGAATAATCGCTTTTGTTCTTGAAGTGATTTTTTTTTCTATATCGGAAGGTTCCATGCATTGAGTTCTCATATCCACATCAACAAACGCAGGAACTGCATTTTGCAGAAGTACAGCGATGACTGTAC
>CAYYGK010000206.1:0-4655 GCA_964471145.1 uncultured Eubacteriales bacterium
GCAAGATTCTTTTTGGAAACACTTCCATTATCGTAGATCAATGTAATATCTGTAGCATCTGTATAATAAACATGATTATTCAATAATTAATTCTATTTTCTTATCAAATCAAATATAATATTTACAGCATAAAGAGGTATGTTGGTCAACCAATCCTCCTGCCTGTAATTGGACATGGAAGTGCGTATGGAACATTTCGGCATGTATTTATTGTAATAGCTTTTCAGGCTTTTTGCCTGTAGATTTTCTGCTGCCTTGACTTCCATGGGGACTATATTCATGCCACTTTGAAACACAAAATCAATTTCAGCCATTCCTCTTTCTGCAGACCAATAAAATGGAGTTATTTCCTTGTTGACAATTAACTGCTGCAATACATATTGCTCTGTCAACGCGCCCTTGAATTCCTCAAAAATTCTGTCGCCTTCAAGTAAGGATTTTAGATCAAGTTTGCTCATAGCAGCAAGCAGCCCTACATCAAGCATATACAGTTTAAAAGCATGGAAATCCTGGTAAGCTGCTAATGGCATGTCAGGCTTTGTTATTCTTCCAACCTTGAATAACAGTCCGCAATCAATCAGCCACGTCATGGCAAGCTCAAATTCTCTTGCTCTTGCCCCCTGCCTTATAAGACCATAAACAAATTTGCGGTTCTCCCTGGCAAGTTGTGCCGGGATAGAATTCCACAGCATCCTTATACGGGGCACAGCTTCATTTGGAGCATGCTTTGAAAAATCCTGTTCATATGCCATAAGTAATCTGGTTTGTACATCACGTACCCTATTATAATCCTGTTTCTCAATAAATGTAGAAACAGCCTCAGGCATACCACCTATGTAACAGTACTGTTTTAAAAGGTCAATGTATTTCCCTTTGAAGCTTTTAATCAGGTTAAAATCCTTAACAAGCAAAAGATTGATCAGATTCTTATTACCTAATGCCTCCATGAATTCCAGGAAGTCAAGGGGATACAGGTTAAGAAAATCAACCTTGCCAACGGGAAAGGATGTTCCGGGGTGAAGCGCAATACCCAATAGTGAACCTGCAGCAATTATATGATATTGAGGAGCATTTTCGCAAAAATATTTTAATGACATAAGCGCTCTTGGTATTTCCTGCACCTCATCGAAAATTATCAATGTGTTTTTGATATCAATAACCACTCCCGATTCAATCTGAAGCGCTGTTATAATTCTGTCAATATCCAGGTTCCCACTAAAAAGGCTTTCCATCCTCTCATTATTATCAAAATTTATATATGCACATTTTTTATAGTGCAATCTTCCAAATTCCTTCATAAGCCATGTTTTCCCAACCTGTCTTGCACCCTTGATAAGAAGTGGTTTCCTGTTTTCCCTGTTTTTCCATTCAATTAGATCATTAATGGCTTTCCTGAACAATATAGCACCTCCAGTATTTATTATACCCATATAATACAATGAATAATCACTAATATCAAATGACTTTTTGTATATTAAAGCATTAATCCAAATGTATTAATGCTGGTGAAGCAATGCAGCAGCTGAAGTTACTATATTTTGAAGGTTCCTGCTGACAACTTTGTCAATGTTGCCGGTGCTTTATTCCTGTGGATATCATTAAGCAGTATTTCCGGGTCATATATAACATCCTTTGTTACTGGCGTGTATACAATTATCCCTACACTCTTTGCAGCTATTTCTAGCAGCTTGTGTGCCTTTCTTATCCCTGCGCCACGTTTGACTTCTTCTCTCCAAATTAAAAGTATTTTCTCTGCCGTCATTTGCATTATGTCGGCCGGAAGGGCCATCCTTTCCAAAGTCATAACTGCTGTTTTGCCTTCCCATGAGGAAAACAAATTAAGGAACTCCGGAAAGTATATATCCAACCATCGCGTTATACAAAGCTTGAAAAAAAACTTGAAGATGCCGTAAGGAGAAACGATGACTTAAAGTTCGTGTATAAAATGCCCAAAATGCTTTGTTCGGTATTAAGCATAAAAAGTGATATAGGTATCAGAGTGAAACAAAACTATGACAACAGGAATGTTGAAGGACTGCGGGAACTAGCGTCTAAAATGCTGCCAGAAATTTATGACAGGGTTGAAAGTTTAAGGTTGGCACACCGTAAACAATGGATGGACACATATAATCAATTGGATGGGAAGTACTGGACATTCGATATGGGGGAGTGCTTGCAAGATTAAAAACAGCAATTGACAGGGTAAATGACTATATGGAAGGCAGTATTGAAAGAATAGAAGAACTGGAACAGGACAGATTATACTTTGACGGCCCTGAAAGAAAGCATATAACCGTTATGACAAGGGTGGACAGATACAGCAATATAGTATCTGATGTTACTGTGGATAATTATTCACTTGGATTAAACTGCAGGCATAATATAGAAACAGTTCGTGTTTATATAATATGTCATTGCAGGTGGTAGCGTGGGAAAGGAAACAAATACAGAAGTAAGAAAGGTTCTGTGGCTGGTTCTGCTTATAAATATAACTGTAGCTGTACTGAAGGTTGTTATCGGGAAAGTAGCCGGAAGCTGCGGGATGGTTGCTGATGGTTACCACTCTACTGGTGATGCCGCAATAAATATCATAGCACTTATAGGGATCAAGCTTGCGGCAAAGCCACCAGACAGAGGCCATCCATACGGGCATGGAAAATATGAGATGGTTACCGGTCTCATTATTGGCATTGCACTTGTATTTCTGGGTCTTAATACAGTAACCGTAGGGATAAAAAGGATGATATCGCCTGTTGTGCCTAAAATAACAATAACTGGTCTTTTGGTTCTAATATCAACCATAATTATTAATATTGCAGTTGCAGTTTATGAATACAGGACAGGCTTAAAACTAAGCAGCAAGATACTCAAATATGATGCAATGCATACAAGGAGCAACATATTCATATCGCTGGGGGTTCTGATTTCTCTATTCCTGTTTTGCATTGGATTCCCGCCGCATATTGATGCATTTGCTTCTTTGACTGTATCCCTGTTCATATTTCATGCCGCATACGGTATGATTACTGAAAACACAAGAATACTTTCGGATGGATGTCCGTATGATGAAGACTATTTAAGGGGGATTATCAAGCAGTTTAACGGTATTGATAAAGTGAGTTTGATAAAAAGCAGAGGTGTACCGGAAGATGCATATATTCATATGCAGGTGGAAATGGAAGCAGGTATGACCATAGCTGACACTAAGCTGATAACTGATGATCTTAAAAGGTTCATAAGCCGGGAACTCGGACAAAATATTCATCTTTTGGTAACCTTCAGACCTTTTTTAAATGAGGACTTTTAGCCTTAGTGAATTTTCACATTTGCCGATAATATATCTGTTTTATATGGCAAAATGCCACCAAACACACAAATAACTAGTAATTTGATGAAAAAATATGGTATAATATTGCCAGGAGAAAATTTGTAACAGGAGAGAAAAATGGGCTCGGATTCACTTATAGAAAGCCTTAAATATGCTCCTTGCATCATAACCAGCAGCAACAGGGTGTTACATGTCGGGTATTCTCTTGTTGACATAACCGGATATAAAAAGCAGGATTTTATATCAAAGGAACCGGGCAGAGTATTAAACGGCCTGTTGAAATGCAGGGTATCCATGTCCGAATTAAGAGACCCGTCAGACAAAAAAGGGCCATACTACATATTCAATAAAGACGGAGAGGCGAGGAAGGTCTATATTATCATAAATGAAATAAGCGACACCAAAAGAGCCGTTATCTTCATGGAGGTTGAAGAATCAAGGTTTGAAGACAGGTTCCAGGTAATAAACAGTCTGTTTAATAAAAACGATATTGCTATGGCTGTGTTTGATGTAAATTGTTTTACCATAATAAAATCCAACCCGGTATTTACACAACTGGCTTTAATGATTACAGGATTCCGGGATGTAACAGGATTCAGGCTTGATGATATTGTAAAACACTTTCTGGAATCTTCAGGCAAGGATAAGCTGATAAAGGCAATGAGTCTGGACAAGACTGCTTTTATCAGGAATATGGTTCCAGGCGGGAAAGAAGCCGGAAATCTAAATATGGATACATTATTGTTTCCCCTTATTGAAAATGACACGCACAACCTGTCTCTGGTGCTTTTGTTTCAGAATGAAATAACAGTCAGGGATGTTGCAGCGGATATGCAAAAAGAAAAAATGCTTGAAGTATTAAACATGCTCAATGTAGCATATGCCTGCCTGTCCATCCCAAATTACAGTATTATACACCTTAGCAGGGAAGCACGCTTAACACTTAAAAGTATTTTTGAGGATGACATTGAAATAAACAGATGTGAAACTAGACGGTTAAGTCTTTTCAAGATGCTGTCCCGTGATGCAAGGTCTAAAATATGGAATGGGTTCATTGCAGCAACAAAGGATAAAACAATCCAGGATATTGGTGAATTAAGACTTTTCAGGCATGAAAAAGCGGTATACAATGTTTTCATTCAACCTGTGCTTTCCCAGGATGGTACTCCATTAGAATTGGTTATAGCAGTTCTGAAGAAGAAGGATGAGATGCTTAAGGAACAGACCTGGGGCAAATCAGACGGGTACAGCCAGGATATTGTTTCTTTTATAGAGAAAGCGCGCTGTCGTAATCGTAGCAGTTCAGACGTGTGGGCGAACCGCCGAG
>CAYYGK010000207.1:0-4640 GCA_964471145.1 uncultured Eubacteriales bacterium
ATGGAACAGGCGGTGAACCGACTCCGACACCTACATCGACACCTACACCAACTCCGACAGTTACTCCTGCTGCAACACCAACACCAACACCAACAAACGGTTCTACTGATACTCCCACTCCCACACCTACGCCTGCGGGAGAGGTTAAGCTGACAGGTTCGATATTTGGTACCGAGGGTACCTGGAGTCCTCCGAATGATACCTGTGACAAGGTATTTGACGAAAATACTTCAACGTTCTTCGACAGTACCACCAGTACAGGTGCATATGCCGGTATCGATCTTGGAGCCGGAAATGAAAAGAGAGTAACTAAAATAAGGTTTTATCCGAGAAGCGACTTTTTGTCGAGAATGATCGGGGGGAGGTTTCAGGGGTCCAATACAAGCGAATCCAGCGGTTACACCGACCTTTATACCGTTACTTCACAGCCTCCTTTAGCATGGACTGAGGTAACCATTTCAGATACGAACACTTACAGGTATTTACGTTATATAGGAGGGACCGATAGTTACGGCAATGTAAGTGAAGTGGAATTCTATGGAACAGGCGGTGAACCGACTCCGACACCTACATCGACACCTACACCAACTCCTGATGTAACACCAACACCGGAACCTACGGCAACACCTACGTCAACTCCGACAGGCACTGCCACATCAACGCCCACTCCCACTGTTACACCAACCCCGGCAAACACTGCAACACCTACACCCACTCCTGAATCACAAACCATATCCATCAATGATTCAGAGACAGGTACGGGACAGAATGAGTTTGAGTTTGCGGGCACATGGAATACCAGCACACCGGCAAATGCATATATGCAGGACGACCATTTCTCAAAAACGGCAGGTGCATATTACCAGGTAAGATTCAATGGTACAAAGGTGGAGATATATGCACAGAAAAATTCCAATTTCGGGATAATGGCGGTGTCCATAGACAATGGCGATGAGACGAATGTGGACTGCTACAATACGTCAAAAGTTGAAAATACTCTGGTATATACGAGTCCTACACTTTCTGCTGGAAACCATATAATCAAGGTAAGGGTGACCGGAAACAAAAATGCAAGTGCATCAGATTGTTACATTGTAGCCGACAGGGTGGATATTACTAACTGACTTTAAAATGCTGCATTTCACATTGACTTTAAGTTGGTGTGAAATGCAGTAACAAGGAGAATGTGGAGGTCTTAAAAAAGAGATGATAATGCCGCTCAGGTTACATTAGCATAAGTATTGATTAAACCGGGAGTAGTCATGGATAAATATTATTATGACAAAAAATCCTTTGTGATTGAAGATTACAATAGATGCAAAACATTTTCCAGTTTCCTGCCAGGAATTGCAGGAATAACCGGTATGCCTGCATGGGCGTTTTATGTCAACAAAGGACAGGGAATGGCCGGGTTTGGGACAGGAGACAAGGATGGAGCCATTATGGAGTTTCAGCCTGCCAACAAAGCATATGAATGTGTACAATACAAAGGGTTCAGGACTTTCATTAAAATCCTTGACCGTAGAGAGGATATTGTATACGAGCCGTTTGTGCAGAGTTATCAGCCAGGCACAATGCAGAAGATGTATATCTCACTTTCCTGTTTTGAAATAGAAGAGATAACTGTAAAATACGGGCTGAAAGTAAATATAGTTTACAGCATACTTCCAGGTGAGAATTTCAGTGCCTTGATAAGGAAGGTAACAGTTAAAAACTTGTCTGATGAGTTTACTAATATGGAGATACTGGACGGGCTTCCCTTTTTCAATTGCTTTGGCATGACGGATACCTTCCTTAAAAACATGACATACACGGCATCAGCATGTAATAAAGTACTTAATCTGGAAAAAGGGATGCCGGTGTACATACGAGGTGCAGTAAAAAAAGGAAATTCAAGACAGCAGCATAACAAAGCTGGAAACTTCTATCTGCCATTTGCACTGGAAAAGGAAAAAACAACGGTATTAAACACTATAGTAGATCCTGAAATAATATTTAAAAACACATCTCTGAGCATTCCTTATGGCTTCATAGAAAAATCCATGAGCGATTTGTTTTCAAGCAATCAGATAAAATATAACCGGATCTTCTGCGGCTTCAGCGGGAAAAACACGTCATTGGCGGAGGGAGAAAGCATTACAATATATTCACTTGCAGGTCATACAAAAAATGTTAATGCATTGAATAAAAGAATAAATGAGATTACCTCTTCAAAATATATAGAAAGCAAACTAAAAGAGTCTGAGGATATCATAAAATCATTAACTGAACCTGTATATACAGAAACATCTTCTGAATTGTTTGATACATACTGCAGGCAGACCTTCCTTGACAATACCTTAAGAGGTGGAATCCCTCTGGTTATGGGGAACAATTCCATTAAGAACAGTAAGGTTTATCATATATACTCCAGAAAGCATGGCGATCTGGAGAGAGATTACAATTTCTTTGTATTAAAACCGGAGTATTATTCTCAAGGTAATGCAAATTACAGGGATCTCAACCAGAACAGAAGATGTGATGTACTATTTAATCCCCGGGTATTTGATTATAATGTCTTATTCTTTATGAATCTCATACAGCTTGACGGATATAACCCACTCGTAATTAACGGAAGTGAATTCAAACTTGATAACCAGGCATATAAGTTTATATCAACATTTATAAAGCGTGGAGAGTTTGAAAATTTCTTTGATGATAACTTTACTCCGGGAAGCCTGGCAGCGTATATAGATAAAAACAATATAGAACTTTCAGTGCCCCTTGAGGAATTTGTACAAAAAGCAGTGCAGCATTGTGAGCAAATATCAAATGCCTCTTATGCGGATACTCACTGGCATGATGACGGGTACTGGATAGATCACTGGACGTATAATATCGACCTTATGGAAAATTTTCTGTCAATATATCCTGACAGCCTGCGCATGTTCCTCTTTGAAAAAAAGGATTATACATACTACGACAGTCCGGCAGTAGTACTTCCCAGAAAAGAAAAATATATGCTTTTTGAGGATGGTGTTGTGAGGCAGACAGGATCGGTATTACAGGATAAAAACAAAATAAATTTAATTAATTCAAGGAAAGATTATAAGAATCAGGTTCGAACTCAATACGGCAGTGGTGCTGTCTATAAAACCAGCCTTTTTTCAAAGCTTGTATGCCTTGCTGTAAATAAAGTTGCTTCTTTGGACCCCATAGGAGCAGGAATGGAAATGGAGGCGGGCAAGCCGGGATGGAACGACGGGCTCAATGCCCTGCCACAAATGTTTGCTTCGTCTACCTCTGAGACATGTGAGCTTAACAGGCTTATCAGCTTCATGATTAAATCCGCTGAAAGCTGCAGTGTCAAAAGCATATTGCTTCCTGTTGAGGTCAGTAGATTCTTGTTTCAAGTACACCGTGTACTTTGTAAATACAGAAATCAGAATAGTGGTGATAAAAAACAAAACATGGAATACTGGGACTGTGTTGAGACACTAAAGGAAGAATACAGGGAAAGTATTAAAAAAGGTGTCAGAGGAAATGAAACACAAGCATGCATGGATGATATAAAAACAGTGCTCAGGGATTTTCAGATGAAGGTTGAGCAGGGTATACAAAAAGCATATGAAATGGGTAACGGTCTGCTTCCGACATACCTGTATTTTAAGGCCGCAAAATATGAATTTTTAACTGATAATAAAGAAAAACAGTTGCTGAAAAACGGAAAACCGCTGGTAAAAGTGACAGAATTCAAACACAGCACACTGCCTCTTTTCCTTGAAGGACAGGTCAAGTTAATGAAGGTACAATCTTCATTACATGAAGCTGCTAATTTGTACAAAAAAGTTAAAAAAAGCCCGCTGTTTGACAGAAAACTTAAAATGTATAGAATTAATGAACTGCTTGAAAACTGCCCTGATACTGGAAACAGCAGTGCATACATGCCCGGGAGACGCTTGCGGACTACGGTGGCATCACCAAGGACACAAGCATCCTTACCGAGAAGGTGCGCCAGGCCTTAGGGCGCCAGATATCATTACAGTACGCCGGAGACGCCAAGCAGCTTCGTGTCATAACACTGCAGCCCGACCTAGAGCAGCAAATTGTGGACGCCAAGATCGATACGCCTGCGGGCCCGGCGCCTGCGTTGAAACCCGAGACCCAGAGGCGGCTCTTGACTGCGGTTACCAACCAGGTCCGGAATGCGCAAGGCGCCGGCGTACAACCCATTGTGTTGAGCTCGGAGCGGGCTCGACCCCTTATCAAGGCGGCGACCGTCCGTGAGATTCCGGACCTTGTTGTGCTTTCAGCTCCGGAAATTGCCCCGGATATTCGCGTAGAGGTGCTCGGCGAAGTGAGATTATCGTGAAGGGAGGACAGTAGCGTATGGAGTACTTTGTTGAGCAGGGCACATCTCACAGAGATGTTTTGCAGAAAGTCCAATCCAAATATGGTGAACGGGCAAAGGTGCTCCACTATAAAACGATCCGGATGGGCGGCTTTCTTGGTATGTTTACAAAAGAAGGAATTGAGGTGACCGGTTATTTTGGCAAAGACGCCAAACGGGAAACGGCGGATAAGTGCTCGCCTGGTTCGCCAGGTGGCGATGGGATACTGCTCGGCGTTTCTCTCAATGCTCTCGAGAATGAACGCCAGTT
>CAYYGK010000208.1:0-4613 GCA_964471145.1 uncultured Eubacteriales bacterium
ATAATATATATAGTATTACTGAGTCAATATTGTAAAAGAAAGCTTCTAAGTGAGCAAAAAGAAAATTTTAAAACTATCTTTTCAAACAGGTCAGGAAACGGGAAACATATTGTATGAATATAATAATCGTGTTATCCTATTTTTAGGTGGAAATATTATTGATATGGGATGATTTGTATGTTCGTTGGTCGAGAGTATGAATTAAGAACTCTTGAAAAACGTTATAACTCAGGTAAAAGTGAATTGTTTGTTCTTTATGGCAGACGAAGAATAGGAAAGACTACTCTGTTGAAATATTTTACATCAAAAAAGGACACAATTTTTTATACTGCAGTAGATGATTATCCTGAAAACGAGTTGCTCAATCAGTTCTCTGAAAAGATTTTTGGCTATTCAAAATCAGAATCATATATGAGTGTGTTTGACTCCTGGGAAAAGGCAATAATGTATATCAGCAAGCTGGCTTTACAAAGAAGAATTATTCTGGTTATTGATGAATACCCATATCTGGCAAATTCCGTTAAGAGCATTTCATCAATAATACAGAAGTTGTGGGATGAGTATATTGCTAATACAAAACTTTTTATTATACTGTGTGGTTCGTATATGAGTTTTATGGAAAATGAGGTGCTTGGATATAAAAGCCCTTTATATGGGAGGAGTACTGGACAGCTGAAAATGGAGAAGATGGATTACATACAGGCTGGAAATTTTTTAAAAAATTATAATGCGAAAGAAAAAATAATCTGCTACAGCATACTTGATGGCATACCAGAATATTTAAAAAAGTTTTCGGACGGGATTACAATAGAAGAAAATATCAGAAACAGCATTCTTGAAAAGAGTTCATATCTGTATAATGAAGCCAACCTGCTTTTAAAACAGGAGTTAAGAGAGCCACAAAGATATTTTAGCATAGTTGAAGCTATAGCATCGGGTAATTGGTAGCGGCAATATAAAGTGCAGAGATTTCGGCAATCCAAAGTAAGTAAAAACGGCAACCTAAAGTAAGTAAATCCGGCAATCAAATGTCACAGATTTCGGCAATAGAAGTAAGTAATTTGTCGAAATTTTCCTTCTGAAAGTGATAAGATATTTTCATCTTACCTCGATAGGAGGGTCAAATGATTGGAGGATTTTAAAATGTATTCAAAAATTCAACAGGAGAAAAACCAAGGTTTTTCTCGAGGGGCAGTAGCTCGCCATTTAGGTTTGTCATGGCGAACAGTTGATCGGTATTGGGACATGTCAGCCGATACTTACAAAGTTTTACACAAAAAGCACCACTCCAGCATCCTGGACAAGCATGAGATAACCATAGTAGGGTGGCTGAAGGAGTTTCCTGACCTTAGTGCGGCACAGGTGAAGGATTGGATTCACGAACACTACGACGAGGTGTTCCCAGAGCGAACAGTTAGAAACTATGTGAAAAACCTTAGGGAAAAGCACTGTATTGAAAAGCCTGTCAAATCTCGTGAATATGGCTGTATACCTGAATTGCCACCTGGACAGCAGCTACAGGCAGACTTTGGAGAATACTGGGGTATCAGAAAAGGAAAGTCCCGCATCAAACTCTATCTTGCCGCTTTTATCCTGGCACATTCCCGTTACAAGTACGTTTTGTGGCAAGCAAAACCTTTCACTGCTGTAGACTTCGTCCGATCTCTTGAGAGCTGTTTTGAGGCTCTTGGAGGAACTACACACGAACTAGTCATTGATCAGGATACTTTGATGACAGTCAGTGAAAATAACGGTGATATTATTCACACATACGAATTTGAACGATGTAAAAACAGACATGGATTCACTGTTTGGCTTTGCCGTAAATCAGACCCGGAATCAAAAGGAATGGTGGAGTCTTGCGTAAAATTTATCAAATACAATTTTGCCAGAAACAGATACTTCTATGATCTTAATCAATGGAATAACGACTGTACTGCATGGCTTAAACGCACGGGTAATGGCAAAGTCCATTCTGAGACCAAAAAGATACCGACCGAGGTTTTTGAATTGGAGAAGAAACACCTCAAGCCGGTTATCCTTTTTAATGACAATATTCCAAGCAATAATAGTTTAACAACTCCTGTACGTAAAAACAATACCATTCGTTACAACGCCAGCCGTTATTCAGTCCCCGTAGGCACTTTTACCCATTTTAAAGAAGTGTCCGTACAGGAGATAGATGACCACCTTGAAATATATGATCCTACGGGAAAACTAATTGCCTCTCACGAACTTGCAGTAAGCCCTGGTGAACTAAAAAGAAATAATAATCATGCCCGCGATAACTCAGAAAGAATTAAAAACCTTATGGAACAGGCCCGAAAAGCTCTTGGTGACACACCTGAAGCAAATGAGTTTCTAAGTGTTATTCATAAGAGGCGGGGACGTTACATCCGGGATCAATTGTATTTAATTCTCAAAGTTGCAGACAACTATAGCTATGATGTCCTGCAGTTAACCTTGAAGGCTTGTTGCGAGTGTAATCTGAATTCCGCAAATGATTTCAGAGAATTTGCAGAACATATATTTCGTAAGAAGACTGTAGATGAAATTATTACCACTCCAATAAGGCCTCTCCCGGATTCTCTGAGTTCCCCAGACAGGGATATCAGCGTTAATCAGCCAAATCCCGGATCATATATGAATCTGATCAACAAAGGGGGGCAATAACATGGGCAACAATCTCAAACAACTTAAAAACCAGCTTAAAGAGCTCAAATTGAAACATCTTGCTGCTCAATTTGATGATTTCATGCTTTCAGCTTGTAATGGAGATAAACCCAACACTCAATTTCTAATGGATGCTCTGGAGATTGAACTTTCAGAGCGCCGACGACTCAGCATGGAGAAACGCCTTAAATATGCCAAATTCCCAGTCTTTGATAAACCCTTTGACCTGAAAGGTTTTGATTTTGGTAAGAGGCAGGGAGTTTCAAAAAGACAGATTCTAGAGCTATCCAGTAATTTGATATGGATAGATAAAGCATACAATGTTCTTTTTTTGGGTGGCTCCGGCCTGGGGAAAAGTTTTTTGGCATGCTATTTAGGATATAAAGCGGTGGAAGCAGGATATAATGTGATTTTCATATCAATGAATGATCTGGCGCAGCTGTTAAAAACAGAAAATGTCCTTTCACGTAGTAAATCAAGGATGAAACGTATTAGAAATTGTGACCTGTTTATCCTTGATGAAGTGGGCAGTGCTGTTCTTGATAAGCAGGAGGCCAATAAGATGTTTCAGCTGATATGTGATTTCTATCAGCAGACATCTTTAATCCTAACTTCAAATAAAAGCTTTGATGCCTGGACAAATACATTGGGAGATGCAGTAATCACAACAGCCGTTCTTGACCGCATATTGCATAAATGCGAGGTGTTTAATATTGACGGTGACAGCTGGCGCATCGAAGATCAACAGTCAATATTAAAAAACTTGTTAAAGGCAGGTGAAAACCTTGACTGAACCTATGTACGATGATGAATTTCTGGATATTATTTCAGAATCGGATAGAAATAATTTTGTTGGCCAGATGTGGTATTACATTCTTGCCCTTGAGGAGTATATAATTCGCTTGCGTAAGCAAGTTAATACTCTATCAGAAGGGCAAGGAATTAATGTACCATTTCCAGACCCAGCTTCTGATTTTGCAATCAGGTTTTTTGACCATCCAGCATATAGTGAGTTTTCGGACATAATACAGGATGAAGAACCAGAATATATAATACCTGAATAACTGTTGAACAAGGGGGCTAACCTGCCACTGGCGCATGATACATGCAGGTAAAAAATCCTGAAATCGGCTTGTGAATGGCTGGGGTTCAGCTATGGCATAAAGTACAAAATTAATGCTAAATTGGTACGAATAGTACAAAAATGGTACAACATTTGGAGGTGTAATATGGAGTTTTTGATGTATCCAACAACAGTAAAGATGCTTGCTTCAGAAATCATTAGTGCATGTGATGCTTATATTTCAAGAAAAATCACTGCTGAGCATTTAAGAAAGGTTATTTGGTAATTCGCTGAACATTCGCCGAATATGCTTTTTAGTGCTGACAAACTTAACTCAACAGTATTAAATCGTATAGGCAAAAAACGTGCCTTCCTTGTTAATAAAATGCTGGAGGGATATCAACAAAAGTTGCAAATAGATTGATATATTGCAATTTTTCACTAACATTTTCTTGTCTTTGAGTGCCTTTAAAAAGCACTCCTTTCTTTTGCCGTTTTTGCTCACTTTTGTTGCCAAAATTACTTACTTTTGATGCCGGAATTACTTACTTTAGTTGCCGAAATCTATGCACTTTAGGTTGCCGTTTACAACGTCCGGATAATTCCGTTATGGTGTCCTAATACTTCCGAAATGCGCGCCTGATAAGAAAATGCTGTGTCAGCGGCATGATTAATTCAGATATGCATTACGGAAACAGAGATTAATTTGCAGCAAACAGGTGAAAACCAAAGAATTTAAAACGCAGTTCTACACTATAACAGATGGAATTCTTTAATGCCGTTATCCAAATTATGTTTTGTCTTTAAGTGTTCAATAGCTTTGAAATATTGTTCCTGAGTCACAATCTCCTCATCGCATAACCATATCAACACGGCC
>CAYYGK010000209.1:0-4591 GCA_964471145.1 uncultured Eubacteriales bacterium
AGGATGACCTATGACAATATATTTTATAAACTAAGAAAATTGACAGGAGGTTTTTTTATGCAGGGCTTTTCATCGGACAGTGTAAAGAAAATACATTTATTAAGGTTGGACCCCGGGGAAAAAGTTTTAGAAAAAGTTCGGGAATACATAGAAAAATCTGAAATAAAGGATGGAGTTGTTGTATCTGCAATCGGCACATTGGACTATTGTACGCTGCATATGGTAATGACAACGGATTATCCTGTGGTGGAACACTTTGAGAAATGGGAGGATAAACCTCTTGAACTTTGTTCTATCGATGGAATAATTGCCGATGGCCACCCTCATCTGCATGCCGTAATATCCGATTACAAGAAAGCATATGCCGGTCATCTGGAAGAGGGAGCGCGGGTATTATATTTATGTGAGATTGCGATACTTGAATTCAAAGAAACAGGGCTGATGAGAGAAGCCGATGATAAAGGCATTCTGAAGCTTACCAGGAAAAAGGAGAAATGAGGATAATATGCTGCATATAGTAGATCTTTCACACAGGCTTGTACCGGGAGAGCAAAGGTTTAAGCTCAACATAAACCGGTTTTCGGTAGATGAATACATTCCGGGATATACTGTTGACAAGGATGAATGGTATATTATGCAGGATATGGAGATATGTACTCATACAGGCACACATGTTGAATCCCCTTATCATGCACTGGAGAACGGAAGCGATGTAACATCAATGGATTTCAGGCGCCTTATAGGACAGGCGGCAATTCTGGATTTTTCAGATAAAGCTCCGAATCAGGCGATAACAGGTCATGAAATAGACAATCGTGGAAAACATATAAAAAATGATGATATTGTACTTATAAAAACCGGCTTGAGCAAATATTACGGGACTGAAAAATACAAGCGTCCTTATCTTGAAACTTCTGCTGTTGAGAAACTGATTAATTCAGGGATAAAATGTCTGGGAGTGGAATGCTCAGGCATAGAAAACAGACAAACCGATTCGCATGAAATCAATCACAGGCTGCTTTTCTCCGAGGGAATTCCTTTAATAGAAGATATGAACAATCTTGATAAGTTAAGTGATGATCGTGTTTTCTTATTTGCGGTTCCTCTTCCGATAATAGGTCTTGATGCATCACCATTGAGACCTATAGCAGTTGAACCCTGTGGCGCCGTTGAAAAACTGACGGAAATGTTTTTGGACATTGAAAACGTATGGGATGGATTTTGACGTTGTGAAACGACTGGGAGGTAATAAGAAATGAAAAACAGCGTGCTGACGCACGATAAATTGATAGAGATGTATTGCATGATGTACAGAATAAGAAGGTTTGAATTGAAGGTCAATGAACTGTTTCTAAAAGGCCTCATTCCGGGCACCATACACCTGTCACATGGACAGGAGGCTGTAGCTGTCGGGGCGGTAAGCTGCCTGAGTAAGGAAGACAGGGTCATGCTTACTCACAGGCCGCATGGTCAGGCAATTGCAAAAGGTATGGCTCCTGAAAGGTTGATGGCTGAAATACTTGGGAAATTGGAAGGCTGTTCAAAAGGCAGAGGTGGCTCCATGCATCTGACAGATGTTGAAAACGGAATAATGCCGACATTGCCAATAATAGGGGCGGGAATTCCTATTGCTGCAGGAATTGCCTTTGCGTTTAAAAACACGAATAAGGATGCGGTTGCCATGTCATTTTTCGGTGATGGCACTACGAATATCGGGGCATTCCATGAAGGTATGAATCTTGCTGCAATATGGAAGCTTCCTGTCGTTTTTATATGTGAGAACAATTTATATGCGGTAAGTACCAGCATTAAAGACACATGTCTTCTCAAAGATCTTTCCGAGAGAGCAAAAGCCTATGGTATCCCCGGAACAACGGTTAACGGCAATGATGTTGAGGAGGTTTACGCAACTGTGAAAGAAGCCGTAAAGCGTGCAAGGTCAGGAAATGGACCTGCTTTTGTTGAGTGCAGGACATACAGGCATGGCGGACACTCTCGTACCGATTCAGGCGCTTACAGATCGAAGGAGGAGATACGGGAATGGCTTGAACATGATCCTGTCAAATACTGCAGGAAGCTTTTATTGAAAAGAGGGTATTTATGCGAAGAGGAATGCGTAAAATTTGAGAATCATGAACAGCAGCTTATTAATCAGGCAGCTGATTTTGCCGTTGACGGGCATGACCCCGATCCGCATGATGCATTTGCAAATGTATTGCTGTAGAAAATAACAGAATGGTTTAATCATATGTAAAGGGTGGAAATCTTATGAGAAAGCTTACTTTTATTGAGGCGCTCAGGGAAGCACTGGATAATGTAATGGAGTCTGATCCGTCTGTATTTCTGATCGGAGAAGATGTGCGGATTGGCGGAGGTTTTGGTGTAAGCAGAGGATTAGTGAAGAAGTTTGGCAAGAGCAGGGTTGTTGATACTCCTATTTCAGAAATTGGATTTACGGGTCTGTCTATCGGTGCAGCAATGATGGGTATGCGTCCTGTAGTTGAATATCAATTTGGTGATTTTGTGTTCTGTGCCATGGACCAGATTGTAAATGAAGCCGCTAAACTGAGATATATGTCGGCAGGCCAGGTCATGGTACCGATAACATTTCGTCTTCCTGTCGGAGCCAATAGACGCGGTGCACAGCATGCACAATGTACAGAAAGCATTTTCATGAATGTTCCCGGTCTTCAAATTGTCACTCCGTCAACACCTTATGATGCCAAGGGACTACTTATTAATGCTGTGACATGCAATTATCCTGTATTGTTTTATGAACATAAACTG
Source organism: uncultured Eubacteriales bacterium (assembly GCA_964471145.1). Taxonomy (GTDB): domain Bacteria; phylum Bacillota; class Clostridia; order Acetivibrionales; family STF1-152; genus CAYYGK01. The sequence goes on from CAYYGK010000209.1 coordinate 2,788, forward strand.
CTCTACAGTTCAGGTGGAGAAAAGGGTAATGTACCTGAAGGCATAACGGTTGAAGTGCCTCAAAAACCATATACCGTACCGATTGGAAAGGCGTTGGTGAGAAGAGAGGGATCTGATGTGACAGTTGTAGCCAACATGCTTATGCAGCACAAATCCCTGGTGGCAGCAGATAAACTTCAAAAGGAAGGTATAAGTGTTGAGGTTATAGACCCTAGAACCATTGTACCTATGGATGTTGATACTATAGCCGCATCGGTAAGAAAGACAGGCAGACTTGTGATTGTCGAGGAGTGTCAGTCCACGGGCGGATGGGGTAATGAAGTTATAGCAGGCGTTGGTGAGGCGCTTGACATGCAGTTTCGTACAAGAAGAATATCGGCTGCACCTACACCGGTTCCATATGCGGTAAATCTGGAAAACAGTGTCATACCGACAGTCGATAAAATTGTAAATGAGATAGCGGGTGTTTTTAACAATATAAGGAGTGAGGTACATTGAAGCAAATTATAATGCCGCAGTTTGGAGAGACTGACCAGGAGGATATAATAATATCTAGATGGCTGAAAAGCCAAGGGGACCGAATAGAAATCGGGGATGTAATCATGGAAATTGAAACAGGCAAGGTAGTTACGGAATTGGAGGCAGTTGAGTCAGGTATACTGTCAAGAATACAAAGGCAAGATGGAGAGACTGTCAAAGCGGGTGATGTAATAGGATATCTGGATGCGTGAGGATGATTCATTCAACTGAATAAATCCAATAAGCATATGGATAAAAACGTAATGGAGGCTATTTCATGGAACAGAAAAAATCTTTTTTTATAGGTACGGATATAGGAACTCATGGGACCAAATCTGTTATTACAGACATAAACGGTCGCATTGTCTCTTCGGATTATAAGGAGTATGGAGTTCTGACACCTCAGCCGCTGTGGGCTGAACAATGGCCGGATGTCTGGCTTGAAGCGGTTTACAGCACAATTGGGAATTCTATTGAAAAAGCAGTAATTTCAGCAAATGAGGTTGCAGGCGTGGCGATCAGTGGATTATATGGAGGCTCCGGTATTCCCTGTGATGCTGAAATGCGTCCCTTGCGTCCATGTCTTATCTGGATGGATCGAAGGGCAACCGATGAGGTCAAGTGGATAAAAGAGAATATAGGAGAAAACACAGTATTTGAAATTACTGCGAATTATGTTGATTCATATCATGGTTTCACTAAAATACTATGGATAAAGAATAAGGAGCCCGAAATCTGGAAAAAGATAAAATGGCTGCCTACACCTTATGGTTATTGTATATACCGTTTGACAGGGAACTTGTCGTATGATTATTGCTCTGCAGGAAATGTTGGAGGGATATTTGATATGCGTAAGAGGGACTGGTCGGAGGATATGTTAAAAGAAATGGGTATTCCACGCGATATGTTCCCTGAAAAACTTGCAGAGTCTTCCGAGGTAGTGGGAAGAATCAATGCCGAAGGCGCCAGGAATACAGGCCTGATGGAGGGTACACCTGTATGTGCGGGTGGTGTTGATGCGGCAGTGGCTACGTTGAGCGCAGGCGCATTTGATGAGGGGGACCACGTTGCTATGCTTGGTACTTCTATGGCATGGGGACTTATTCATAACGGAGAAAAATACAGTAAAAACCTTATAAACATGCCTCATGTAGCCTATCCCAAAGAAAAGGTGTATACATTTGCCGGGATTGCTACTGCGGGCGGAATTATTAAATGGTTCAGGGATCCCGAAACGGGTACAAGTACCACGGCCGCGTGAAGGAACTCGCGGACGCCGCGCGGA
>CAYYGK010000210.1:0-4582 GCA_964471145.1 uncultured Eubacteriales bacterium
ATAGTAAAAAGATATGGTTTTTCAGAATCGGATTTCAAGGGTATAAAAGGCAGGGTTTCCGACAGGCTTACAGAAATCAGACAGGAGCTCAAAGAAATTGATGAAGAAACAGAAGCAGTAAAAAGCAGGGCGTCAGGTTACACAGGCCATTTACCTCAGATGGAAATACTCTATGACCATCTTACGGTAATTGCGGACAGAAAGCGTGCTCTTTTTAAAATGGCGGCTACACAGAGGATATTTGTATTGAAAGGGTGGATCCCTGCATCTGTCGCACAAAAGGTCCAGGAGATAGTTACAGTTGAAAGTGTATGTGCAGTGGAAATTGAGAAGCCGGCAGATGGTGAGGAATACCCGGTGCTTCTTAAGAACAACGATATTGCTGAGTCTGCAGAGATGATAACTGAAATGTACAGCCTTCCCAAACCGAGAGAAGCAGACCCCAATGCTGTTATGGCACCGTTTTTCATTCTTTTTTTCGGGCTCATGCTGTCAGATGCCGGCTACGGATTGCTGCTAAGTGCTGTAACAGCCATAATCCTACTGAAATTAAATCTTGAAGCCAAGACAAGAAAGTTTATTAAACTGATGTTTTACTGCGGGCTGGCCACATTGTTTTGGGGCTCTCTTTTCGGGGGATGGTTCGGGGACGCTGTTTCGGTATTAAGCGCAGGCAGCATTAATATCGGGCCGCTGTGGTTTAATCCTGTAAACAACCCGGAGAGACTTCTTATGTGGTCACTTATATTTGGAGTAATACATATTTATGTAGGCATATCTGTAAGGGCATACAATTTGATAATACAAAAAAAATACCTTGATGCTGTTTTTGACGGGCTGTTCTGGTATGTTCTTTTTACAGGGGCCATACTTGCTGTTATGCCGTATGTTCCCAATGTTGACAGTGAGTGGGCAAGCGGCCTGACAGGCATTGGCACATACATGATTGCAGCCGGGGCTGTTCTTCTTATTATCACGCAGGGAAGAAAGCAGAAAAATGCCGTAATGAAACTGCTATCAGGTATAACAAGCCTTTATGACCTGGTAGGTTTTATGAGTGATGTGCTTTCGTATTCGAGGCTGCTTGCATTGGGGCTTGCCACATCAGTTATTGCTACAATAGTTAACCAGATGGGAGCTATGGCAGGGACCGATAGTATTCCGGGGCTGGTAGTTTTTGTTATTATATTCACAGGCGGTCATACATTTAATTTCCTCATAAACGCCCTGGGTGCGTATGTTCATTCCAGCAGGCTTCAATACATAGAGTTCTTCGGGAAGTTTTACAAGGGTGGAGGGCAGGCTTTTGAGCCTCTCCGGATAAACACCAGATATACAAGACTCAAATCGGATAAGGAGGAAGTATTAAATGGAAAAGTTGTTTGAAGTGTTAATGGGCAACGGTGATTTCTGGGCGTTCCTGGGTGCGGCTACGGCATTCCTGCTCGCAGGAATCGGCTCTTCCAGAGGCGTGGGAATAGCAGGTGAGGCTGCATCAGGAGTAGTTACAGAAGACCCAAACAAGTTTGTACCGGTAATGATACTTGAGGCACTGCCCAGTACACAGGGCATATATGGATTTGTAACTGCTTTTATGATACTTGGGAAAATCGGTGCACTTCCTGTAGAAAGCGGACTGTATCTGTTTGCAGCAGGACTGCCGATAGCCCTTGTGGGGCTTTTTTCGGGTATTGCCCAGGGAAGGGTTGCCGCAGCCAGTATAGGTATTGTTGCAAAGCGGTCTGAAGAGATGGTAAAGGGAATAATACTGACGCTTATGGTAGAGGTGTTTGCCATATTTGCAATACTGGTTTCCATACTGATGATTGGAAGGGTTGCTTAAGGAAGGAGTAGTACAATGTCCGGTGCAGACAAGCTCAACGGCAAGATAATGGAAGATGCTGAAAAGAAGGCCTCGGAGAACATGGAGGATGCCCGGCGGAAAGCGGAAGATACAATACAAAAGGCCCGGGATGAGGCAGAAAAAATAAAGGAAGAAATGATTCAGAACGCACAAGCTGAGGCTGAAAGGCTCAAGGAAAGAATTATATCCATTGCAGAGCTTGAATCCAGGAAAGATAAGCTCAAGGCAAAACAGGATATGGTAGCTGAGGTTTTGAACAAGGCTGTAGAAAGGCTTGTATCACTTCCTGCCGAAAAGTATAAAAAAATTCTGGTTGATATGATAGTTCCCCTGATAAAGGAAGGAACAGAGAAAATAGTGCTGGCAGTTGCTGACAGAGAGAGGCTGACCGGGATTAACCATGCAGTAAATGCGGAGCTTTCTTCAAGAGGAAGAAATGCTTCTGTCTCCATATCTGAAGAAATACGCTATTTTAAGGGAGGGTTTGTCCTTAAGAGGGGAAGGATTGAGATAAACAGTACATTTGAGACGGTTATGAGGATGAAAAGATCTGAATTTGAGAAAGAGATAACTGAAATATTGTTTGAACAGCAAGATACTGGAGGTACTGTTTTTGACTGATACTACAATATATGCGCATGCGGTGGGGAGAATCCGTGCCATAGAAAAGTGGATGCTGGACAGAAATGATTTCGAGCGGATGATAGATGCTGCTGATCCCTTTGAGGCCCTAAGGGTGATTGCGGATGCAGGCTATGAAACGCAAAACGGTGAGATTGCGGACTATGAAAAAATCCTGAGCCATGAGCTATACGACTTGTATACACTTATTGACATAATATCTCCTGAAAAATCTGTGATGCTGCCGTTCAGGAGAAAATGGGACTTCCACAATGCAAAGGTTATACTAAAAGGTGAACTGACAGATACGGTGTATGATGAGCTTTTGGCAGAAACCGGTGTTATTAAGGTCGACACGCTTGTAACCCTTATAAGGGAAAGGGAGTATGACAAGCTGGTCCCGGAACTTGCTACAGCTCTTAAGGAGAGTACCGATATATTCAACAGGACAAAAGACCCTCAGCACATCGATCTGGTACTGGAACGTGCGGCAAACCGGCAGACCATACTGGATGCAGGCAAAACGGCGAACTCATTTCTTAAGGGCCTGTTTACGATCAAGACTGACCTTGTCAATATAAAGACCTTTATCAGGATTAAAAGGATAGGGGGAACCCCTGATTTCCTGTTGCGGTGTCTGCTGGAAGGCGGCAAATTAAAACAGGGCCTGTTTATTGAATGCATTGACGATGGTCTGGAGGTTTTTGGCGGCAGGCTAAGGTACGGACCTTACGGAGAGGTTTGTGAAAAGGGTATTGAGAGTTTTATGTCTAATGGAGAACTTGCTGAGTTGGAAAGGCTCTCGGACAACTTTATACTGGAGTATGTATCAAAAGCCAGGTATACTGCGGTAGGAATGGAACCGCTTATAGCATATGTTGTTGCAAGAGAAATGGAGATGACCAATATCAGAATAGTTATGGTAGGCAGGATAAACGGACTTTCCAGTGAGAGTATCAGGAGCAGATTAAGGAGAACTTATGGATAGCATAGCAGTTGTAGGCGACAGGGACAGCGTACTGGGTTTTAAGGCTGCAGGATTCCGGGTTGTTAGCACAGGGCATCCGCAAGAAGCCGGTATCGCCGTAAAAAGCCTTGCGGATGAAGGATATGCAGTGATTTTTGTAACAGAGGACCTGTCTGAAAAAATGCCTGAAGTTTTTGAGAGATACCGTGACAGGAGGATCCCTGCAATTATTCCCGTGCCAGGAAACAGGGGCGGTACGGGATTCAGTATGCGTCAAATTAAAAATGCGGTGGAAAGAGCTGTTGGTGCTGATATATTAAAGGAAGAATAACACATTAAGAGTGACACGAAGGAAGTGATTTGAATGAAAAAGGGAACGGTTGTCAAGGTTTCAGGGCCGCTTGTAATAGCCGAGGGTATGGAACATGCCGATATGTTTGACGTGGTACGGGTAAGTGAGAACCGCCTTATTGGAGAAATTATTGAGATGCATGGTGACAGGGCATCTATACAGGTCTACGAGGAAACTGCAGGTCTTGGACCTGGTGAACCTGTTGAGTCAACTGGTGCACCGTTGAGCGTTGAACTGGGCCCCGGACTTATAGAGCAGATTTTCGACGGCATACAAAGGCCACTTGAAAAGATAAGAGAGATGGTTGGCAGTAATATTAAGAAGGGAATAGAGGTAAAAAGCCTTGACAGGGATAAAAAATGGACATTTAACCCCATTGCAGGCAGGGGTGACAGGGTAACTGCAGGGGATATAATTGGAACAGTCCAGGAGACAGTCATTGTTGAGCACAGGATAATGGTTCCCCACGGCCTGGAGGGAGTTATTGAAGAAATATACCAGGGAGAGTTTACCGTAGAGGATACGGTAGCGGTACTGAAGCTGGATAACGGAAAAACCACAGAGCTGAAGATGATGCAGAGATGGCCTGTGCGAAAGGGCAGACCATATAGGGAGAAGCTGCCCCCCGAGGAGCTGCTGGTGACGGGAGAGAGGGTAATTGATACACTCTTTCCGCTTGCAAAAGGCGGTGTTGCAGCTATACCAGGGCCCTTCGGAAGCGGCAAGACGGTGGTACAGCACCAGCTTGCAAAATGGGCGGACGCAAGCATTGTGGTAT
>CAYYGK010000211.1:0-4580 GCA_964471145.1 uncultured Eubacteriales bacterium
CAACCAAAAATAAGGTTCGGTGCGAGCCTTCGGGGATGGGTGAGGTTGCGAACCCGGAAGAACCGAGAAGCCGCCATCTTCTTCAAGTGGTGGTATTTCACAGCGGCAGAATATTGACATATGCCTTATATGCTAGTATAATCTTATATGCGTTAAGAATGTGTCGGGATGGCGGAACTGGCAGACGCGTACGTTTGAGGGGCGTATGGTATATACCGTGTGGGTTCAAGTCCCACTCTCGACACCAGAAGGTAAGGGCTGCACGGAAGAGAAACCTGCAGCTTTTTTGGTACAATATACAAAGTGATGAAATATATTTTCAGGGTGATATAAATGGCAGGCTTTTTTGGATTTTTTGACTATACAAAACCAGGACCGGGGGTTCCAAAGGATTCGCCTCCCAAGGCAAAGTTTTTTGTTTTCTTTGAAGTGTTGGGAAGAAAGTTCTGGAAACTCATAAGACTGAATATAATGTTTTTAATATTCAATATACCTGCAATAATTGCGGCACTGGTAGCAATGCAGTTCATTTTTCAACAGAAATTTCTAGCCGACCTGGGAGATGATCTTTTTGTCAGGTTTGCTCTTGGATCCTTCCTGCTCTGCATTCCTGTAGTAACAGTGGGACCTGCTCAGGCAGGGTATACCTACATCCTGAGAAACTACTCAAGGGAGGAGCATGCTTTCCCCTGGTGGGATTTCAAGGATGCCGCCCTGAAAAATTTTAAAGAAAGCATGATAATATGCATATTGGATTTTTTGTTTGTACTGGTGTTTGGTATTGCTATTAACTTCTACGGAAAAGCGGAGATTAATTCAATCATATCTGCACTGGCTACAGGTTTTCTAGTAATGGCCTTTATAGTGTTCCTTATGATGCACTTGTACATTTATCCGATGCTTGTGACATTCAAGCTTAAAGTAAAGCAGGTATACAAGAATGCACTGATATTTGCGATGGCAAAATTCCTGCCCAATCTTGGCATACTGATAGTCTGTTTTGTATTGCTTCAGGCTACATTTATTTATCCTGTAATAGGCGTAATATTGTTCTGTCTGATTACAATGAGCCTGATAGGACTGATAACAAACTTTTATGCGTATCCAAAGCTTAAGAAATACATTATTGATAAACTTCCCGAAGAAGAAAGAAAAGAAGAATGGAATCAATCCTAGTCAGTTTAGTGTTAGAAGGTCGTTCATGGTGTAAAGGCCGGGCTTTTTCCCATGCATGAAAGCGGCAGCTTTTAGAGCACCTGATGCAAATATATTACGTGACTGGGCAGTGTGCTTTATTTCAAGCGTTTCATCATTTCCTGCAAATATAACAGAATGGTCGCCTGTTATTGTTCCTCCTCTAACTGCATGAATTCCTATTTCGCTGGTTGAACGCTTTCTGCGCATGGAGTGCCTGTCAAAGATGTATTTCATGTTTCCACCCAGTGCATCATTTAGCGAATCGGCAATAAGAAGGGCTGTTCCACTTGGTGCATCAACTTTTCGGTTGTGATGCTTTTCGATTATTTCTATGTCAAAGCTGTCAATTAAGGCTTCTGCAGCCTGCCGTACAAGCTTTAGAAGAAGATTTACGCCAAGTGACATATTAGCAGAAAGGAATACAGGTATTCTCATTGAAGCATTCTCTATGTGTTTTTTTTGTTTATTTGAAAAGCCCGTTGTTGCTATAACAACAGGCTTGTCCATTTGAATAGAGAACCTGATAATACTATCAAGAACAGACGGATGAGAGAAGTCTACAATAACGTCATATTCTGCATTACAACTAAAGATATCGGTAAACACAGGGAAATCGTAAGTTAATGAATTGTCAATATCAAAACCTGCAGATATTTCCAAACCTTCAGTACTTTGGGCAATATCAGCTATTGTCTGTCCCATTTTACCGTTACAGCCGCTTAAAAGTATCCTTGTCATTGTCTCACTCCAGTATTCCGTAGTTTTCAAGTTCTATTGTTAATTCTTTAAGGTTTTCAGCACTTAATTGTGTAAGAGGCAGTCTGCATATACCGACGTCAAAGCCCATAAGTCCAAGGGCAGTTTTAACCGGCATGGGGTTGACTTCAGAAAAAAGCGCCTGTATTAAAGGCAGGAGTTTAAGCTGTATACTTCTGCTTTTTTCAACATCACCCTGGAAAAACGAATCAACCAGCTCATGCATGTCGGCGGGTACCAGGTTTGCTGCAACTGAAATGACACCCCTTCCACCATAGGCAAGCATAGGAAGTACGCTGCTGTCGTCACCTGAATATATTGAAAATCCTGGACCGCATAGACGTGCAACATTACCAACCTGGGAGAGATTGCATTCCTTTATTGCAACTATATTGTCAGTATCATCATAGAGTCTTTTAACAGTCTGAGGGTCAATATTCATAACTGTTCTGGTTGGCACATTATACAGAATTACCGGTATGCTCACGCTCTGTGCAATTGACCTGAAGTGCTCATAAAGGCCTTTCTGTGATGTCTTGTTGTAGTAAGGAGTTACGGTAAGTATAGCATCTGCACCGGCTTCCTGGGCATAACGGCTGAGTTCTATTGCATGACGTGTGTCATTGCTTCCTGTTCCTGCAATTACGGGAACACGTCCATCAACCTTCTTGACAGTAAAGCTTATTGCAGCCTTGTGTTCTTCATCAGGCATTGTGGAGGCTTCGCCAGTTGTACCGCATATCAGTATACAGTCAATTGAGTTCTCGATTTGAAACTCAATTAGCTCCTCAAGAACGTCATAGTTGGTTCCGTCTTGTGTAAATGGAGTTGCGATAGCAACAGCGGCTCCGGTAAAAACGGGTTCATTCATATAAACATCCCCTTCATGTACATATTATTAATTAACAGAATCCTCATTATCCCACATTTTTATAAGTTCCTGTGCAATCTGTACCGTATTAGTTGCAGCACCCTTCCTTATATTGTCTGCGACAACCCACAGGTTTACACCGCTTTCTACGCTCTCATCCCTTCGTATCCTGCCTGCAAATGTTTCATCCCGACCGCTGCAGTTTACAGCCATGGGATAAACATTGTTTTCAGGGTCATCCTGTACTATGATGCCGGGGGAATCGGAAAGCAACTGCCTTAATTCTTTTATATCAAACTGTTCTTCAAACTCAATGTTTATAGATTCGCTGTGGCAGTTAAAAACCGGGACCCTGACAGTTGTTGCAGTTATTTTCATATCCGGTTCCGACATAATTTTACGTGTTTCATTTACCATCTTCATTTCTTCCTTTGAGTATCCGTTAGGCAGAAACACATCGATATGGGGCAGACAGTTTGATGCTATGGGATGTGGAAACTTTTTGGGTGCAGCTCCATTAAGTCCGTCTTCAAGGTCTTTGTATCCCTGCATGCCGGCACCCGAGACAGCCTGGTAGGTTGAATACACAACCCTTTTTATCCGGTAGCGGTCATGGAGCGGCTTGAGTACAACAACCGCCTGTATTGTAGAACAGTTAGGATTTGCAATTATTCCATTATGTTTTGCTATATCCTGCGGATTAACCTCAGGAACAACCAGCGGAATGTCTTTTTCCATACGCCAGGCACTGCTGTTGTCAATAACGACACATCCCTTTGATGATGCAATGGGAGCAAATATTTTGCTGGTGCCGCTGCCTGCTGAAAACAAGGCTATATCAATGTCCTTGTCAAATGAGCTCCCGGTGAGTTCTTCAACAGTGTAGTTTTTGCCATTGAACAGGATCTTCTTGCCTGCAGACCTGCTTGAAGCCATGAAATATATATTCCCCAGTGGAAGATTTCTTTCCTCAAGTACCTTCAAAAATGTTCTTCCAACCATGCCTGTTGCACCAACAACAGCCATATTTATGAGTCTGCTCAAATCAATTACCTCCTGTAATCAGTAGTGTAGTGCATATTAAAAAAGCCGGAGTATGAAACTGCCAGCTTATACAGAACCTGAAGCAGGTTCTACAGAAACTGATAGCTCTCCACCACCCTGTGATGACAGTCACACAGCTGTTAACCATGTAACCAGAGCAGGACTTATCGGGCAGTCCTGTCTTCGGCATTTTACCCTTTCTTCATATTAACTACCCCGCATATCACTAATATGAATACTGATGTAAAATGCGCCTCTATCACATATATTATTTTTATTAATAATAACACTCATATATTACCATGTCAAATGCTTTTTAAGGGCTGCATGACATACCGGCGGCAGTCAAGACTCTTTTAATACGAACAATTTGCATTGTTTAGTTTATTTGAGCAGCACATAAATTACAGGTAGTTCAACATTTAATATGACTGCCAGAGATTTATGTAAAATAATCATGAATATCTCCTTTTGCGGATCTATTATTCCCAAATATGCTCGATGCCTAATTTAAAAATCATGCCAATGTGATCATCATCAAGGCTGTAGTAAACATGTTTTCCATCCTTTCTGAATTTTGCAAGTCTTTCTTTTCTCAATAGCCTCAGTTGATGAGAAACACAAGTCTGCGACATGTTTAAAAAGTATGACAAGTCACGAACGCACATTTCAGAATGCATCAGCAGATGAACAATTTTAAGTCTTGTAGCAT
>CAYYGK010000212.1:0-4577 GCA_964471145.1 uncultured Eubacteriales bacterium
CTGCCCCTGCCTCTCCTGGATGTTCCGAAAGGCAGAAATCTCCTCATTCTCAGTCCTCTGTACGGGTATGCTGCACCGTTATCATACCCCTCCGTCCTGTTCCTGTTATCCACAGGAACTGCACAGTAACCCCTTCCACCTCCGGTAAGCGATCCCTGTCCGGCTGGTCCGGTACCATCAAATCCCGGCATATCAATCTCTCCTTTCACACTTTATAGTTATGGGCTTATGCCCATTTACTATTCTACAGGAGTTTTGGGCATATGTCAATAACTTTTAAAAATTATATGTTTATTGTTATGAGGAGAAATATTCTATTGATTTTTAGGACTTTGAGAACAACTACATAATCCCGGATTTAAACCTATCGAATTCAATAGGTTTAAAAAAGAAGCAGGATACAATGCTTTGATATGTGAGCTGTTATTAGTTAACGAGAAAAACAGTTCGTGTCTGATGGTATTACTAGCTACTTGCCGGATCCATGTTAAAATAAATACTCTATTTAAAATCTAAGTTTTTAAACTCTTCAGTAAATCCCGTCCCTTGACCATCTTCCTGCCACATCTTCAAAAAGCCTCAGGTTGTCATTCTCTATCAATGCGTACTTGCTGAACTCCCACAGCCTGACATTTACCATGTTGTTCGTACTGCTGAGCCTGCCTCCGATATAGGTCCAGCTTCCAGCATGCTCATTCAGTCGGTAGACAGCGACTTTCCTGTTATTAAAAACATGTTCGGGATTAAACCGGAAATCCAGGGATGCCGGATTTTTAAGTGTTTGGCCACCTGTCAATCTTAAGTCATATATGAGACCCAGCAGTCTCATACCGGGATATCGGTTCATGAAGTCTGCCGTTTTGTTTATGCTGCTTATGTCAATACCAGCCGCAGACAGCAGGGCATTTTCAGCTATTGAAACAGACAGTCCCCCTCCTGCATCTGATTCTCAGGCTGCTGCCGGCCGGAATCCAAGCGGCAGCAAGCTGCTGTTGTGTTTGTTCAAGTGCTATTATTATATCCAGCACATCCCCGGCATCAGACGGCTCTTTTGCAATGCCTTCACCGGATTTTTGTGCTATGCTGATGCTTTTTACATCAACATGAGAATAGTCTTCAGCAACCTTCAGTTCTCCCCTGACAAAAACCCTGCCCGGCTTTAATGCGGTAAGTGTCCCGTTTTTATCCAGGGTAGCTGTTCCGTCACCCTCCATAATCGTCCAGTTCACAAAATCATTGTCCACCCTCACATGTTTTCCCGAACTGTCCAGTGCAATAAGGGAAAGGCTTGTGCTAATATGTCTTTTCAATCCCAATATATTTTTTAATGTCTAGTCCTTGTGCAGTAATATTACAGCTATTGAGCATAAGTTGTTTAGCTAGTATAATACAAAAAAACAATATAATCAATAAAAAAGACATCACACATACTTTTTTTGGTAACCTGTTAGTAATCATTATGAGCCTTTCTTTACTATTCAATATTAATACTGCTATGAATACCTTTAAACTGTCACAATAGTGTTTAGGAAACGTAATCAGTGTTTCTTACTTCTTACAATTAATAGTAATTAAGTATTATTAGAATTTAATATTTGCAGAAGTTTTAATGCCTGATATATAATCTTCAAATCTGTGTAATCATATTCTTTTACCGGAACATAAAGCTTTTCTGTATTAAATAGATTATTAACAAATATATTTATTTCCTCTCTTAAATCATCCGTTAAATTATTTGTTTCATACAAAACTTCAGTTCCATATAAAGTATCCTCAAGACTAGCTACTTTTGAATTACTTGTCTTCTTAAAACCACCTCCATCATATAGCTCATATATCAATGTACTTATAATTGCTTGCTCCATTTTATTACTTTTATTTATAATATTTAATTTCTTTAAAATATAATATAGTTTACTTACATATATCCTGTCCTTCGCAGATACATTTTACTTGTGCTTTTAAAACATACTACTCCATCTGCTTGACATACCGGTCAATTATAACAGCCGCCTGTTCCCTTGTAAGATAGTTATATGGTCTGAAAGTCATATCCGGGAATCTACTTTTTCATGGCTTCAATTCTAGCAGACATGTAACTACTTAAATCTAGTGCATTTGCTTTATCAATCAAGCTGTTGAATCTTTCTTTAAAGCGGTCCTTATGATTTCCCACTTCCTGAATAAGTATATCATTGGTATTATTACTTTCAAAGGCATGATCAAAGTCAAATAAAGGGGCCATTGTCATATACTCCCCATTATCTGCATTTCTTAAATACCCGAAATTCCCGGAGTGCCTGTCTCCGTTACCTGTCAGAGCATCAAAGAACAGCATATCAAAACCCAATATCCCAAACAACTCCAATATATCTTCTGAAGTGAATTCTTCAGGGTCCAATTTGCCTGAGACTTCTGCAGACTCGAACATAAGATGCGCATTTGTAAAATTTTCAACAGCAATACCATCAGGGTGTACAGTTATACTGACAATATTTAATCCTAACGCTTTTCCTGCATTGGAGCAATCAATTTCATGTTTTTCGTGGGCCTTCACCAGGGTCCTTCTGTCTGCCCAGTATTTTGATATGTACCCATTAACATATAGTGTGGGTGTGGCCTGACCATCATAGTATCCGGTACCCGTCCAGAAGTCAGTAAAATATGGTGAAATCTGCTCAAAGGATATGTTTTCATCATCATGCTTTATCCAATAGCAATCTGATAAGCTTAAAGCGTGTGTTACTTCATTTATCTTACGGCGGTTACCTTGTCCAAAAACCAAACCCCTTAATCTGCGTGCATATGTATTTGATTTTTCTGAATAACGCTTTTCCATCCAGTTAATAAAACTGTCTTTTGAAGCGTTTTTTTGCATTATACCAGGCAGCAATGCGTTATTTAGTACTGCTTCTTCTTCTATGCCAAAAACCGGGTTGTTTTTACACATTAACAGCATGTTATCACCTTAATATAATTGAGTTAAACTTATTATACATCATTAATTACTGGTGTGCACAGTATAATTTGAAACTCCGAATATACAAGGCAATCAGGCGTTTAATGGGAAACCAATTTTGCAATCACCGGTGCAAGTCCGTCGGCAATTCGCTTGAAACCGAGGTCTGTCGGATGCACCCCGTCCACAGTGCATTCTTCAAAGTCCCGCCCCAGCAGTGTGGACCCATCATGGAAGTGTATATGTCTGTCCCCACTGTTTTGCCGTTTTCTAACCAGTTCCTGCTGGAAGCACTTCAAAGCCTTCCGGTCTTTGAGGCTTTCCTTGTTGAAGTTTTCCTGTGCAAACCTTATTTTTGAAACAACAAGTATTGGAACTTTTTTATGTGTTTCTCTAAGTATATCAATAAAGCCCGAAAGGGTTTCAATCAATCCGTAATCAGCATTTGCCTCATAGTCCAGGATGATACATGAAGGGTTTTCTATTTGCGCAATCAGCCGGGCCAGTTCAGGTTCACCCCTGCCGCTTCCCGAAAAACCCAGATTGATGCATTGGATATTCAAACGCCTGCTGACAATGTTTGTATATGCCATTCCAGGTCTTGAGGCACATCCTCCCTGTGTAATCGAGGTGCCATAGAAAATGACCGGTTTGTCAGAGATGTACGCAGGCGGCGGCTCCAGCAGGGAATCGGTATCCAAACCGATGAGTACATCATTCACTCCCTTGTAGAGCGGAAAGTTCAGGATGATATTCCGCATCTTCCGTTCCTTCATTTCAAAGAGAATGCATTCATAGGAGGGCTTTTTATGATCAAATTTTGTAGTATTGGCATAAATCAAGTTTCCAGGCTCCCCGATGTAACAGTCAAACCCGCCCTGTCCTGTTACCGCCATATGACTCATGATGGAGGTGTCAGTGAGTTTGACCGTGACTGACAGCATTCGTGAATCTGTTTTGAACCCAACCTGGCCTCCTGCTGTATGGTTTGCAAGAATATCAACAGATTCAGAAATTTTACAGGAGGGGTTTCCAGGCAGCCTTCGGTACATTTTGTCTTGTGATATCCAGGGAAATCCGGACAACCGGAACGGATACTCCATGGGGGAGTACCATTTCGCTTCCGGATGCCCTGCTCGGCTTATGTCCATATTCTTATCAATTTGTTTAATTTTCATTTCTCATTGCCCCTTTTCATTCGGTATCTTCACATTCCGCCTATAAGTGCAAAGCATAAAACTCCTCATGTAATCCTGATATAGCTTGCAGCCAGCAAACCTGGAAGCTCAGAAACATCCTGTACAATAACATAACGCTTTCCCGGGAACATAAGATCCATCTCATAAAGGGAGTCATTCCCTACAGAAAGGCAGAATACATTTATCCCCTTTGCCTTTGCTTCAACACAAGCCATATGAACATCTTTCTGCGCATAATACCCTTCGGTCGTATAACCATCGCTGTCCTGGGGCTTTCCGTCGGTTATTACCATAATTAATTTTCTCCTGTTTTCAAGCTTCTCCATCCTCAAGGATGTATGGCGTATGGCAACACCCGTCCTGGTTGAACCTGCGGCCCTGCATGCAGCCAGCTTTGATTTCCGGTCACTGTCCCAATC
>CAYYGK010000213.1:0-4569 GCA_964471145.1 uncultured Eubacteriales bacterium
GCAAACCATTTCACCATTTGAATGAATAAGCTCCTTTACAACAGGAACAACAAGCCTGAGGGATATGAAAGACACGTCTACTGCTGCAAAATCGGCGGCATATGGAAGTTCAGACGGTTTAACATACCTGATGTTTGTCCTGTCCATAACAGTTACACGGCTGTCTTTTCGCAATCTCCAGGCTATCTGACCATATCCTACGTCAATCGCTGTTACCGACTGTGCACCGTTTTTTAACATACAGTCGGTGAAGCCCCCGGTTGAAGCGCCCACATCAAGGGCTTTAAATCCCTTAATGGAGATATGGAATTCGTCTAAAGCCTTTTCTAGTTTAACTCCACCCCTGCTGACATACGGCTGTGTGTTGCATCTTATTTCAATCAAAGCGTTCTCATCAAATCTCGACCCGGGTTTATCCTCCCTCAGGCCTTCAACAAATACGGCTCCGGTCATTATTGAACGCTTTGCCTTCTCCCTGCTGTCAAACCATCCTTTCTCATGCAGCAACACATCAAGCCTTTTTTTTAACTGCTCCACCCCCGGTCTGAAGAAATTTTTCAACATCTTCGGACAGCGATACATCGTCAAGGCGCTGTTCCTTGAGTAGCTCATCTCTTGTTCCATGATGCAGCGGCTTATCAGACAATCCCAGTATTTTAAAAGGTATTACCATGCCTTCCTCGCACAGCATTTGCATCACCATGCAGCCAAATCCCCCTGACTTTACATTTTCCTCCACAGTTACAATCCTGCCCGTTTTTGTTACGGATTTCATTATCATATGTCTATCAAGAGGTTTTGCAAATCTAGCATTAATGACCTCAGCGTAAATGCCTCTCTTCCTCAGGATAACTGCTGCGTTCAGTACGGCCTCAGCAACACTTCCAAAGGCTGCAATTGTTACATCTTTTCCCTCTGCCATAAGAACACCTGTTGATGAAACTACCGGAAGTGTACACCCCAGGTCATCAGGTCCGCATCCCCTTGGATATCTTATTGCTATGGGTCCTTTATGCTTTAATACAGCATAGCTGACCATGTCTCTGAATTCTCTGTAGTCGCAGGGCGCCATAACGGTCATATTGGGCATATGCACAAGGTATGAAATATCATAAAGGCCCTGGTGAGTCTCTCCATCCTCACCAACTATTCCTGCACGGTCTATCGCAAAAACAACATCAAGGTTCTGAAGTGCTGCATCATGAAGTATCTGGTCATAGGCCCTCTGCAGGAAGGAAGAGTATATCGCAACAACAGGCTTCATACCGCTTGCTGCAAGGCCGGCAGCAAATGTAACTGCATGCTGTTCAGCTATACCCACATCAAAAAACCTTTCCGGAAAGCGTCTGGCAAACCCATTTAATCCGGTACCGTCCGGCATGGCAGCAGTTACTGCAGCAACCCTTTCATCAGATGCCGCACATTTTATAAGCTCATGCCCAAAAACCTGTGAATACCCGGGGTTTTTGCATTTTTTCAGCTCACCTGTTTCTTTCTGAAAGGGAGGTATTCCATGATATGTGTGAGGGCGCTTCTCTGCAAATTCATATCCCTTCCCCTTTTGTGTGAAAACATGAATAAACACCGGTCCTCTAAGCTTTTTAGACCTTGATAACACACTTACAAGTTCTTCAATACTGTGTCCGTCTATCGGGCCCAGATATTTAAAGCCCAGCTCCTCAAACACTATGCCGGGAGTTACCATGTATTTTATTGTCCCCTTTGCCAGGTCAAGGGCTTTGGCTGCGCTTTTTCCGATTGCAGGTATTTTTTTCAGTATAATATCAAGGTCTTCTTTTGCCTTGAAGTAAATCGGCTCGGTTCTTATTCTGTTAAGATATTTTGATATTCCCCCTACATTACGGCTTATGGACATTTCATTATCATTTAGAATAACAGTTATGTCTGTAGATGACCTTCCGGCATCATTGAGTGCTTCAAATGCCATCCCTCCAGTCAGGGCACCGTCACCTATTACACAAAAGATCCGGTTTTCTTCCCGGTTTATGTCTCTTGCCTTTGCCATGCCCAGTGCAGCGGATACCGATGTGCTGCTGTGACCTGTATTGAAACAGTCATAACTGCTTTCTGAAGTCTTTGGATATCCTGATAATCCGTTCCTTTTTCTTAATGTGTGAAAGGAAGACTTTCTTCCGGTTATTATTTTATGTACATAAGACTGGTGTCCGACATCCCACACTATCCTGTCTGCAGGACTGTTCAGGACTCTGTGCAATGCAAGAGTCAATTCCACAACCCCCAGGTTTGATGCCAGATGTCCTCCTGTCCTGGAAACATTTTCAACTAGAAACATCCTTATCTCCTGGGCCAGCTCTTTAAGCTTCCCTGAATCAAGATTTTTAACATCCGCCGGTTTTTCAATTAAATCAAGCATTTTCCCCAAAATTCTTCCTCCCGTGTACTAAAATGCTTCATGTTCTTGCAAAAAACTCAATAAAAACACTTACCCTGTATACTATATAACAACTGTTGCGGATTGCAAATGGTTTGCCAAGAGCCTTTCCTCCCACTGTTATGGATGCAACAAAACCACTTAATGCAATTCCCATGGTTGCAGCATCAACCAGTGTGAAAGAAGCAGCAACCCTGAAAACAATAAGTGCGCTTATTGTTCCGCTTATGACCCCGCAAATGTCACCTACCACGTCATTTGCAAAACTTGCAACCTTGTCTGCGTTCCTTATAAGTTTTATTGCTCTCTTTGCACCCTCAACCTTTCTTGACGCCATTGCATGAAAAGGCGTTTCATTAGCTGCAGCTACCGCTATTCCTATCATATCAAATACTATTCCTGTAAGTACAATTACAAATAGTATTATAATGGCAACCACTACACTGACTCTGCTGAATATTCTCTGCGATACCAACAGCAGCACAGCTGATGCAACAAACGAAACGGCGGTTATAAAAAAGACCCAGAATCTGTTTTGCTTTCTGGTTCTCAATGTATTCTGCCTGAATTTAATTTTATTATTTTTTTTCTCCTTGCAGTTCTCGTCCAATACATCCTCCATTATATTATATAGGATGGTGGCAGCATATTGAGTAAATTTTGCGGCTTAGGTCAGGCAGGATTTCCCCGGAACGTACCGTTGTGTCACCACTTTCGGCGGTTTCCCTTTAAACGTTCCGCCTTTCTGTTTCCAGCAAAGTAGCCTGATTACCACTTAGACCACACTTCAATCCCCAATATACTTCCTTTTGAACAGTCTAGAGGTTTTCCCCGTCAGGATTT
Organism: uncultured Eubacteriales bacterium; assembly: GCA_964471145.1. Lineage (GTDB taxonomy): Bacteria > Bacillota > Clostridia > Acetivibrionales > STF1-152 > CAYYGK01. The sequence goes on from CAYYGK010000213.1 coordinate 3,257, forward strand.
CCTGTTCCTAGCCTCTTTTGCAGAAATGGTTTCAATCAGCAATAATACGAATATATCGGCCAATATATTCGTATCTGATCCGGTATCCACCACTTCCACTCAAGGCAGGCTACGCTGCTCACAGCATTATTACCGCAAAACAGGTTTAATCCCTTCCCGTAGTTATTGGCAGCTTTTTGGTGCTGTCTTTCCCACAGGTAAGGGTCTCCACGGAAAAGGGGTCCACGCCTGCATGCCATTGCAGATCGCCCCTTATCCTTAACTCCCAGCATCAACCCACTACTGGGCGTAGCAAGCCGACACAAGGAACTTCATCGATATGCCCTTAAACGGATTTTTAGGCCCGTCTTCGGAGCAGGTTTCCTGACTAGAATACTGCACCACCATCCTGTACTCTTTAATGTTATTACAACACAAGATTATAACACAACCTCACCTGTTGTTAAAGACTGCAGTATCATATTATTGGTGAATATTACTATCCAAACACAAGACCTCCTGTGGTTCCCAGTATAGCACCTGCAATTACTTCAACAGGAGTATGCCCGAGAAGTTCTCTTAGTTTTTCCTCCAGATGAATGCCGTCCCGGGTGTTTATCAGCCTGTTTAGTATTTGCGCATGCTTTCCTGCAGCCCTCCTTATTCCTGCGGCATCAAACATTACTATGAATGCTATGGCTGCTGCCACTGCAAAAACTCCTGAATCCCAGCCGTAATTCTTTCCTATCACTACTGCAAGGGCACTGACAAAAGCAGAATGAGAGCTTGGCATCCCGCCTGTTTCCACCATTCTTCTTAGCCTGAATCTCCTGTCCCATATAAATCCCCATAAAACCTTAAGAACCTGTGCCAGCATCCATACAATAACTGGTACAGCAACTGCTCTATTACCTGTTATCTGCCGTAAAACATCCAAGCCTAACGCACCCCTTTTATCAACTGTATATTAGTCATCACTGTCAGAAACACTTTCATCGTCAGGGTCAAAATCCATTTCCTTAATTTCACCCTTTTTATCTTCAAGAAGCACTGTTATTTTCCTTTCAGCTTCATCAAGCTTCCTGCTGCAGTAAAGGGACAACTCCATTCCTTTTTTGAAGCACTTCACTGATTCTTCCAGTGTCATCTCGCCTTTTTCCATGCGTTCAATTATGCTTTCAAGCTCCTTTGCAGCTGATTCAAATGTTTTTTTGTCCTTTTCCATCCTATAAACACCCCACAGTTCATTTCTCTTTCTGTATACGGTTTACGGTACACTCCATTGTTCCATCTGCAAGGGTAACATCCACATCTTCTCCCGTATCCACGTCATT
>CAYYGK010000214.1:0-2569 GCA_964471145.1 uncultured Eubacteriales bacterium
TATTTTACACAATGACATTGCTCCCTCTCAAATTTATGTTTCCCTACTCCACACATGTGGAGACTATAGTATTGATGTCACGCAAAGATAAATAAATAAGGCACAAGTAGCTTGAAATCAAAGGTTTTCAGACATTCGGTAACAATCACCGATGGCTGGAAACTTTTTTTTTATCTTTGAAAAGTGGGATAGGGCTTAAAAGTATTACAGGGTTGAGGCTATATTATTCTGATGGCACTGCTTATCCTGATATACATTTGACTGATAAGGATGGAAACTATCTATAGTTGGAAAGATTCAAACCATATTTGATGAGAGATATTGTTCATAACACGCTAAACGGCCGGCAGAATATAATGTAGTGATTGCTTTAAATATGGTGGTAACATGGATACATTAAGACCAGGGTCAACCGGGCCCTATGTAAAGCTGCTGCAGGGTATTCTGGCAAGAACAGGATATAACCCGGGGCCTGTGGACGGTATTTATGGGCAGCAGACCCAGGCTGCGGTTACGGCTTTTCAGAGGAACAACGGGCTCACACCTGACGGAATAACAGGAACTGCAACATGGAATGCACTTGAGAAATTCATATTGGGATATGACAGCTACACCATAAAGTTTGGTGATACACTGTTTAATATTGCAAAAAGGTATTTTACGACAGTTAATTCCATATTTACTGCTAATCCGGGTATCAATCCGTTGAATCTTCAGGTTGGGCAGACAATAATTGTGCCTTACGGAATAGATGTAGTGTTGACCGACATAGATTATACCTATCAAATACTTGAGATGGACATAAGGGGGCTTAAGGCAAGATACCCTTTCCTGGAGACTGGAATAGCCGGCAACAGTGTTCTGGGCAAAAACCTGTATTATATAAGGATTGGAAGAGGACCTGTTCAGGTTTTCTACAATGGGGCGCACCATTCCCTTGAGTGGATTACAAGCCCGCTTCTTATGAAATTCATTGAAAACTTCTCCCGTGCCTATTCACAGGGGAAGAGCATAAGGGGCTATAACCTCCAGGACATTTTCAACAACAGCAGCATTTATATAATACCTATGGTCAATCCCGACGGGGTTAATCTGGTACTGGAGGGGCTGAAACCAGAGAACCCTTTTTATGACCGGCTGCTTGAGTGGAACGACACAGGATTACCGTTTTCACAGGTATGGAATGCAAATATAAGGGGAGTGGATTTAAACAGGAACTATCCGGCAAGCTGGGAGGAGGCAAAGGCCCAGGAAGAATTCCTGGGGGTGGACGGACCTGGACCTACAAGGTACGGTGGACCTGCACCGCTTTCGGAACCGGAAACACAGTCGGTGGTTAATTTTACCCGGAGATTTGACTTTAAGCTGGTTATTGCTTATCACAGTCAGGGAAGGGTCATATACTGGCTTTACAAAAATATCATTCCCCCACGCTCCAGAGCTATAGCGGATGTTTTTTCAGCCGCTACAGGCTATACTGTTTCTGACACGCCCTATGAAGCTGCATATGCGGGATACAAGGACTGGTTCATTGAGCAGTACTTCAGGCCGGGGTATACCTTTGAGGTAGGCATAGGTAAGAACCCGCTTCCAATCTCACAGTTTGACACAATATACAATAACAATGAAGAAGCAATGCTTTTAGGTCCAATAGTTTAACAAAGCAAATTGCTCACAAGTAACAAAATATTGCATGTGAAACAAAACACAACCTGTAGTATAATGTATTAATGTGCCTATAATACTACTTGTGAGGAGAGTCAAAAGCATGTCAGAGTATATAAAGGTAAGTCTTTTATGGGGTCAGCAGGAAAGAGTCCAAAGAGGACAACAGGCAAAGATACTTGCCGGAAAGTACCAGGACAGATGTGTCAGTCCCATAGTTGCGGTAAAGGTAAACAATGAAATAAAGGAGTTAAGCTACGGTCTGTGTGAGGACTGCACCATGGAATTCATTGACCTTTCTTACAGTGACGGCATAAGGATTTACCAGAGAAGCCTTGTGTTTGTTATGGTAAAGGCTGTAAGCGAACTGTTCCCGGACAGGAAGGTTGAAATAATGCATTCCCTGAGCAAACAGGGACTGTATTGTGAAATAAAGGGTGTAAGAAGACTTTGTAAAGAGGATGTAGAGAAGATAGAAAAAAGGATGCATCAGATAGCGGAGCTTAAGATACCGTTTGTGAAGAAGACCATACCGCGTGAGAAGGCAAGGGAGATATTTGAAAAAAGTGGCAGGATGGACAGATACCATGCCATAGAACACAGGATTAAGCCGCATGTTACCCTCTATGAATGCGGTGGCCTGGAAGACTACTTTTATGGATACATGACGCCGCATACAGGGTATGTAAGGAAGTTCAGGCTTATTTACTATCCCCCCGGCCTTGTGCTTATGCACCCTCAGAAAGAGAATCCGGACAGGGTTCCGAAGTTTGAGGACCAGCCCAAGCTTTTTAGCATATTCAACGAATACAAGCGATGGAGTAGGATACTTGGCGTTGAAAACATGGGAGCCCTGAACGATATGGTCAAGGATAACCGCTCATGTGAGCTGGTCAGGGTATCA
>CAYYGK010000214.1:2579-4529 GCA_964471145.1 uncultured Eubacteriales bacterium
GAAGCACTTCATGAAAAAAAGATTGCAAACATAGCCGACATGATAACCGAAAGCATGCCAGGAAAGAGGCTTGTTCTTATAGCGGGACCTTCAGCTTCAGGCAAGACAACCTTTGCAGAAAGACTGTCCATCCAGCTGCGGGTTAATGGATTAAAGCCTGTCACAATATCTTTGGACGACTATTACAGGGACAAGGAAGAGGTGCCTTGTGGGAAGGATGGAAAGCCTGACCTTGAAGCCCTTGATGCAATAGATGTTGAGCTTTTTAACAGGCATTTGTATGTACTGGTGAACGGGAAGAAAGCAAAGATACCTATGTTTGACTTTTCATCCGGAAAGCGTATGGAAAAAGGAAGGGTGCTGGCAATAGCAGATGATAACATACTTATAGTAGAAGGAATACATGGACTAAACGGTAGGATTGCCAGCAGCGTCCCGCCGGAGAAGAAGTTCAAGGTGTATGTCAGTGCACTTACATCACTTAATATTGACGACCACAACAGGATTCCTTCCACCGATACAAGAATGATAAGAAGGATTGTCAGGGACCACAGGGAAAGGGGTACGGAGGCCCTGGGAACATTGAGGATGTGGCAGTCAGTGAGGAACGGTGAGAAGAAGTATATCTTTCCATATCAGGAAACAGCGGATGTATTCTTCAATTCCTCACTGAAGTATGAGCTGGGTGTGCTGAAGATATATGCGGAGCCGCTGCTTAAGGAAATTGACAGGACAAACACCGAGTTTTCCGAAGCAAAAAGACTTCTGGAGTTCCTCAGTTATTTCCTGCCCGTAAAATGCAGTGAAATTCCGCCTAATTCTATTATAAGGGAGTTTATCGGGGGAAGCTGTTTCTATTGATGAGCAATTAGCTCTGCCCCTTGCAAAATTTTAAGTACATAATATATTTTTACCTTCAGAGTTCATATAGTCTATAAATTCAGATTTTATGAAATTCTTACTGCGTCTGCTGTAAATTAATGAAAAGCTATATGGGAATCTAATTTTATCAACCTGTACTGCTAAAAGGTCTTTATTGTTTAGTTCTTTTTTAATAGCTAAATAGGGAAGTATGGATAATCCCCGTCCTGATACAACTGAAGATTTTATAGACTCTATGGATGGGAACTCAATACTTAATTTCATACAGTTTGTACATATACCAGATTTATTCAAGCTGTCTTCAATAATCTTTCTCAGGCCAGATTTTCTATGGATAAGAAAAAAAACATACTTTGTAATATCTTCTTTTTTTAATACGTTATTATTCAATAAACCCGGTGGTGCTGTAAAAAGCAACTCTGCATTGCCTACAGGTATGCATTCAATGTTATCTTCATCACAACTGCATTCTATAAATCCAATGTCTACCCCCCTGTTTTTGATTTGTTTGACAACATCACATGAGAAGTTATGTTCAATGTGTACTTCCACTTCCGGATGTCTTTTTTTGAATTCATACATTATGCAGGGAAGTGAATATTGCCCAAGGGTAGGGCAGCATGATATGGTAATTCTGTTAACCTTGCGCCCATCAAAACAGGAAGTATCACATATCATATTTTCATATAATCCCAATATGTTTTCAGCATAATTGTATACAATTTCTCCGGCCTTTGTTGGAACAATCCCTTTGTTGCTTCTTTCAAGCAGCTTAAGCTTTATTTCCTTTTCCAGGGACTTAATCTGAAGGCTGACTGCAGGCTGTGAGATATAAAGCTCTCTGGCGGCCTTAGATATGCTTTTGCAGCAAACTGTTCGGTAAAACACCCTTAAACTCTCAATGTTCAATTTTAATCCACCTTTTATACATTTGCGATGTTATAAGTATACTATATATCTGCCATAAAATAAACTTATTCTACATTAGTTTTACAAATAATAATATATGCATAATCTATGTTAATATTATAAAGTGGTTGTTAAATTATTAACTTAGTTGTTAAATTA
>CAYYGK010000215.1:0-4483 GCA_964471145.1 uncultured Eubacteriales bacterium
GAAAAGCTTTTTGAGAAGAACATAAAATGCATGGTGAAGGGCCTTAAACCTGCAGAGATTGTTCATGACAAAGAAACCATTTCAAGAAATGTTGAGATAAACTATCGGCATTACAGGGTTCTGGGCAATTTTGTAAAGACAGCTGAAAGCAGCGACATGGGAAGCTATATCCTGCTATTGTATTTTATTGACAACACTGAGTTGGTAAAGCTTAATGAGAAATATGAAGATGAGCGTATAGCAGCCGGCGTTGTGATGATTGACAACTATGACGAACTTATGCAGAGTGTGGAAGACCCCGGCCCGCAGCAAATGCTTGCCGAGATAGAGAAGAAGATTAACAGCTGGCTTGGATTTACCGAGGGCATAGTAAAAAAATTTGAAAGGGATAAGTACCTTGTTGTTATAGAGATTAGATACCTTAAGGAGCTTGAACGCAGGAAATTCGACATACTTGATGAGGTCAAGGAGATAAGCATAGGCAATAAGATACCTGTGACCTTCAGTCTCGGGTTTGGCATAAACGGCAATGACCTCGAGGAAAACTACGACTATGCGGAAACTGCAGTGGATGTAGCACTTGCAAGGGGAGGAGACCAGGTGGTCATAAAGGATGAGGAAACCCTCAAGTTCTACGGCGGCAAGTCACGGGAACTGGAGAAAAGAACCAGGGTCAAGGCAAGAGTAATGGCCTATGCTTTGAGGGAGCTTGTTGACCAGTCCGAAAGGGTTGTAATCATGGGACATGAAAACCCTGATATAGATTCGCTTGGTGCATCGGCGGGAGTATACAGAATTGCTGTCTCCCGCGGTAAAAAGGCATACATAGTGCTCAACAAGTCAAATACTACAATAGACAAGCTGCTTAATAAACTGCTTGAAGACCCGGAGTATGAAAATGTATTTGTAAAAAAACCGGAGGCTCTGGACCTTATCGGGGAAAAAACACTGGTTATTGTTGTAGACACACACAGACCGACATTTACCGAATGTCCCGAAATACTTGAATTGACCGAGAAGGTTGTTGTCATTGATCATCACAGGAGGGGCGCAGAATTTATTAAGGACCCTGTACTGACATACCAGGAGGCATATGCTTCATCTGCGTGTGAAATGATTACGGAACTGCTCCAGTATATTGATGAGAAGCTAAAGATAAAGCAGGTGGAGGCAGAAGCCCTGCTGGCGGGTATAATCGTGGATACCAAGAACTTCACATTCAAGACAGGCGTAAGGACGTTTGAGGCGGCCTCATACCTGAGAAAGAAGGGAGCGGACACCATAGCTGTCAGGTACCTGTTCCAGAATGACTTTGAGACCTATACCTCGATATCATCCACAGTCAAAAAAGCAAGCATATTAGAGGGCGGGATTGCACTGTCTATAGTGCCTGAAAACACTAAAAACCCCCTGCTGATAGCAGCAAAGGCATCGGATGAACTGCTTACGCTGTCAGGTGTTGAAGTTGCCTTTGTACTGTGTACAACAGAAGAGGGAACGGCCATAAGTGGAAGATCACTTGGGGAACTGAATGTACAGGCCATACTTGAAAAACTGGGAGGAGGGGGACATATGACGGTGGCAGGTGCCCAGCTTGAAGGAGTAGAGATGAAGGAGGCGAAGGAAAAGCTTGAGTGTGCTATAATGGAATATATCAAAGGCTGATTTATGCCTTGTCTTTATATAACGGAGGTGTAAGATTTTGAAGGTAATATTGAAACAGGACGTTGACAATCTGGGCAAGACCGATGACATGGTAGAGGTAAAGGACGGATATGCACGAAACTACCTGATACCCAAGGGTGTTGCTATTGAAGCTACTGCCGGCAATATAAGCTCAATGAAGCAGAGGTGGAAAGCAAAAAAGCTTAAGGCGGAACATCAAAGGGAACATGCTGAAGAGATTGCAGAAAAAATCAGGGGTTTGGAGCTTAAGCTGAAAGCAAAAGCAGGAGAGAACGGAAAACTGTTTGGTTCCATAACGACAATGGATATTGCGGATGCTTTAGTTAACAATCACAAGCTCAGCATTGACAAGAAGAAGATAGTGCTTGAAGAACCCTTGAAATCCCTGGGCGAAGCAGTTGCTGAAATAAAGCTGCATCCGGGATTATCAGTACCTTTGAAAATTAATGTGGTGGAAGAGTAGTATCCGGGACTTTTGCGAGGTTTACATATGAAACCTGATACACTCGGGAGGATTCCTCCCCGGAATATTGAAGCAGAACAATCGGTCCTCGGCTCCATACTTGTGGATAATGAAGCAATCCCTGCCGTACTGGAGATAATAAGAAGGGATGATTTCTATAAGGAGAGTCACAGGGTTATATTTAATGCTGCCACGGAGATTTTTGAGGCTGGAGAACCGGTTGATCTGGTAACTGTTTCTGAAAGATTAAGAAAATCTGAGAGTCTTGAAGCTGTAGGCGGTATAGATTACCTTACGGATATTGCGGTAGCTGTTCCTACTACCGCTAATGTAAAGCACTATGCAAGAATAGTGTGGGAAAAATCCGTGCTCAGAAAGCTGATAAAGGGAGCATCCGACATTGTCAATATGGGATTTGAGGCCAGGGACGAAGTTGCCTATGTGCTGGATAGAGCAGAACAAACCATTTTTGACATACTACAGACAAGGAATATTCGTGGAATAAGCCATATAAGCGAAATACTTGATGGTACATTTAAAAGACTTGAGGACCTTTATAATACCAACAGCAATATAACCGGAGTGCCCTCCGGGTTTACCGATCTGGACTACAAAACTTCCGGCTTCCAGAACTCTGATCTTGTGCTTATAGCCTCAAGGCCTTCAATGGGAAAGAGTTCGCTGGCGCTTAACATAGCACAGCATGCTGCAGTTAACCACCAGGTGCCGGTAGCCATATTCAGCCTTGAGATGTCCAGGGAACAGCTTGCAAACAGGATGCTTGCCAGTGAACTGATGATAGACAACCAGAAGATTAACACCGGGAGGCTTGAAGATGAAGACTGGCAGAAAATAGGACGTGCACTTGGTCCTCTATCTGAAGCACCCATATATATAGATGATACTCCGGGCGCAACGGTTGTTGATATAGGAGCAAAATGCAGACGGCTTAAACTTGAGAAGAAAATCGGCCTGGTGGTTGTTGACTACCTGCAGCTGATGCAGGGAAGGGGAAGGCCTGAAAGCAGACAGCAGGAAATTTCAGAGATTTCACGGTCACTTAAAGTTCTTGCAAAGGAGATAAACATACCGGTAGTTGCACTTTCACAGCTTAGCAGAGCGCCTGAAGCAAGGTCGGACCATCGTCCTATGCTAAGCGACCTGAGGGAATCAGGTGCTATAGAACAGGATGCGGACATTGTAATGTTTATTTACAGGGATGACTACTACAATCCTGATTCGGACAAGCAGAACATTGCAGAAATAATAATATCAAAGCACAGGAATGGTTCAACCGGAACTGTGGAACTGAGGTGGTTTGGCGAATATACCAAATTTGCCAACCTGCGGAGAGAGTGATGTTGCTAAAGAGTGATTTTTATGGATGACAGGGACAGCAAAACAACAGTTGAAACCTCTATCACAAAACTAATAAAAGAGCATGGCCTCATTCAGGAAGGAGACCTGGTGCTTGCAGGGGTGTCAGGGGGTGTTGACTCTGTATGTCTTTTGCATATGCTTAACAGGCTTACTGGGTCATTGCAGTTTTCACTGGAGGCAGTACATGTAAATCATATGTTGCGGGGCAACGAGTCGGATGATGATGAAAAGTATGTCAGTAAGCTGTGTGAGGTCTGGAATATCCCGCTGCATATAGAAAGGCGGGATGTGAAAAGGCTGACCGGGGAACATGGTCTCTCAATAGAAGAAGCGGCAAGAGATGCACGGTATGAAGTGTTTGAAGCATGTGCCAGGAGAACCGGCGCCCGGGTGATTGCTGTGGCTCATAACTGCAATGACCAGGCAGAGACTGTTCTTTTGAATATGCTCAGAGGCACCGGTATTGACGGACTGCGTGGAATGGACTATAAAAGGGGAAATATCATACGTCCTCTTCTGGATACAAGAAGGCATATGGTGGAAGGCTACTGCAGGTTTTACGGACTCAATACCCGTACTGACAGCAGCAATTCTGAAAACGTATTTTTAAGGAACAGGGTAAGGAACAGGCTGTTACCGTTTATTAAAGAGGTGTTTAATACAGACCCTGTTGAAGGATTGAACAGGCTGTCGGCTCTTGCATCTAAGGATTGTGACTATCTGGAAAAGGAATCAGAAAGGTTTTTTAAAAAGGCAAAGCTGGAAGGGGATGGGACACTTATAAGGCTTGATGCTGTAATGCTTGCAAAAATACATGAGTCTATATCCTCTCGCGTTGTGAGAATGGCATGTAGCACCATTAGCGGAAGCAGGAAAGGTCTACAGAAAAAGCATACCGATGATATTGTTGAGCTTATGCGCAGCGGAAGAACAGGTGCGGTATTGCACCTTCCA
>CAYYGK010000216.1:0-4413 GCA_964471145.1 uncultured Eubacteriales bacterium
GAACCTACACCATTATTGTTGAAGGTGCAAATTCTACAAATGATGCATGGTTTAGTTCATCAGAAGATTTAACAGGAGTACCACAGCTTGAGATAGAGGTCAATGGATCTACAGCTTCACCAACACCAACCCCAACACCAACGCCTACACCAGAACCGACAGCTACACCTACACCAGAACCGACAGCTACACCTACACCAGAACCGACAGCCACACCTACACCAGAACCAGGAACAATACTCTTCTCAGATGATTTTGAGGACGGAAATGCAGATGGATGGTCTGCAGAGTCTGGAACCTGGTCTGTAGTATCGGACGAAACAATGGTATACAAGCAGACTAATACCAGTGGTTATTCATCAGCCGGAAACATAAGCTGGGATAATTACTCTATAGAAGCAAAAGTAAACCCCATAAGTGGAAGCGGTACAGCAAACGGAGTAGGAATATTTGCAAGGTTTGCTGATTCAGATAACCGCTATGGCTTTATTTACAACAGTATAGACGGTAAGCTGAAAATCAATAAGAAGGTGAATGGAGCATTTACGGCTATTGCCGAAAAATCCTATTCGATAACTGAAGGAAACTGGTATACATTCACAGTAGTACTGGATGGAAGCAGTATGGAATTTATGGTTGATGGAGCAGTTGAGTTATCAATAACTGATAGTGAGCTTACAGCAGGAAAGATAGCATTAAATACAACTAACTGGACTGCATCATTTGATGATGTTGTAGTTACAGAACCAGCAGCTGCGTCTACAGCTACCCCAACCCCAACTCCAACCCCCACTCCAACTCCCACTCCAACTCCCACTCCAACTCCTACACCTGAGTCTACAGCTACTCCAACGCCTGCACCTGCTCCGGGAGCATTCATAGAATCAAGCGGAGAGGTAACAATTGAAGCAGAAAGTGCTACAGAACAGTCTTTATATGCATATACAACAGCAAGAAGCAGCCATGACTGGAGTTCTGTATCAGGGCTTTCGGGTAATGCAATGGAATGTGCTCCTGATGATAGTACTACATGGTACGATACAGGATTACTTGAAAGTGACAGCCCTGAAATTACATTTACTATTAATTTCAGTACAATAGGCAGCTACAATGTATGGATGTTGTGTAAAGGAGAAAATGGAGGAGAGGATTCCTTCCATGCAGGTCTTGATAATAGCTATGTGTATACAGACGGTTTTAGCCAGGGAACTTCATTCATATGGGAAAATACAGGAACACTTTCAGTATCAAGTACCGGTTATCATGACCTGAACATATGGGCCAGAGAAGATGGAGCCATGATAGACAAGATATATCTAACCACTGGAAGCGATACTCCAAGCGGTACAGGGCCAGTAGAGAGCGCCAGGGAAGGTGAGTCCAATCCCACGCCAAGTCCCACCCCGACCCCAACGGTAACTCCAACCCCAACTCCCAGCCCAACACCAGAGCCAGGAGCTTTTATTGAGTCGGCCGGACAGGTGACAATAGAAGCAGAAAGTGCTACAGAACAGTCTTCATATGCATATACAACAGCAAGAAGCAGCCATGACTGGAGTTCTGTTTCAGGGTATTCAAACAATGCGATGGAATGCTCGCCGGATAATGGAGGTTGTTGGTATGACACAGAATTATTGGAAAGTGAAAGTCCAGAAATGACCTTCGAGGTTAACTTTAGTACTACTGGAGACTATAATGTATGGCTACTGTATAAGGGAGAAAATGGCGGTGAAGATTCAGTTCATATCGGGCTGGATAACAGCTATGTGTTTACAGAAGGATTCAACCAGGGAACTTCATTTGTATGGGAAAACGCAGGCATTGTATCAGTAACTTCTACGGGTTATAAGGATATTAACTTTTGGGCCAGAGAAGATGGATTGATGATAGACAAGATATATTTGACCACTGCAAGTGATACTCCAAGTGGTACCGGACCTTCTCAGAGTCAAAGAGAGTAGTTCATTCAAGTATAATAAGGTAAGCAAAGGGGCTGCCCCTTTTGCTTACCTTGTTCTTACTACTGACTCCTTTGATTAAAGCCGAAGGCTTTAGTATGTTATTATAACCTGATATAGAAATAATTTTGCATATTGGGATTAATAACAGGGTCAGAAACATTATGGAGTACTCAGCTGACTGTTAATTAAAGGAAAGGTGATTGAAATAAATATTCTATACATACATACTCACGATACAGGAAGATACATACAGCCATATGGATATAGCATTCCAACTCCCAACCTGATGGCCCTTGCACAGGAAGGGACACTTTTCAGAAATGCCTTCTGCGCCGGGCCTACCTGCTCTCCAAGCAGAGCCGGACTTCTTACAGGCATGGCTCCCCATTCTTGCGGAATGCTGGGTCTGGCCCATAGGGGATTTCAATTAGATGATTACAGCAAGCATCTGGTAAACGTCCTTAACGACAAGGGATATGATACTGTACTCTGCGGTATACAGCATGTAGCACCAAATCCTGAAATGATTGGCTACAAAAAAATTCCTGCACAACCAAAGAATAATTATGAAAGCCTGGTTGACTGGGACGTGGAAAATGCGTCAAAAACAGCGGAGTATTTAAAAAATAAGAAAGAGGGGGCATTCTTTCTCTCTTTTGGCATGTTCAACACTCACAGGGTCTACCCAAAAGCTGATGAAAATTTAAACCCTGACTACCTCATGCCTCCATTTACTGTGTATGACAACAGGGAAGCCAGAGAGGACATGGCTGCCTTCATTACCTCTGCTGTTACAGTGGACAGGTGTGTGGGAACTGTGTTGAAAGCATTAAGGGAATCAGGCCGCGAAGATGAAACACTTGTTATTTTCACAACAGACCATGGAATCGCCTGGCCCAAAATGAAATGTACACTTTATGATACGGGAATTGGCATATCCCTCATTATAAAGTTTAAGGGGAATAAAATGAAAGGCGCAGTGCTGGACTCACTGGTATCACATCTGGATATTTTCCCCACAATCTGTGACCTGGCTGGATTTAATCACCCTGACTGGCTGCAGGGGAAATCACTTATGCCATTGTTCAATGACACAGCTGATGAAGTTAATAATGAGATCTTTTCCGAAGTTACATTTCATGCAGCCTATGAGCCAATGCGGTGTATTCGGACCAGGCGTTATAAATTAATAAGGTATTTTGGTGAATATGCAGGACATATATCATCAAACATAGATGATTCACCTTCAAAAAGGCATCTGCTCAAGCATGGATATCTTGAAAAAGAAAGAGATGAGGAGATGCTGTTTGACCTTTATACTGACCCAATGGAAAGAATCAACCTATCGGGTGACAAAAGCTGTGATGAAATACGAAAGAACCTGTCTTCAAGGCTTGACAAGTGGATGTGGGATACAGGTGATCCCCTCAGTAACGGCACGGTTGAAAAGCCTGTAGGTGCTATTGTTAACACACCGCGATCTATAAATCCAGGTGACAAGGATTACGAATAAGATATGGAGTGAAAATAAACGCACCTCCACGTAGTAAGTATAAGAATTAATGTAGCTGCTAAAAAACTTGCATCAGCTATGCATTATGCCCGGATGTTTTCCTGCCTGCAAGTTTTACAAATTCCACAGCCGGTATAATAAGAACTGAAGCAAGTACCACTATCACCCACTGCTCCAGGTTGAGGCTGGTGACTTTGAACACTCCTCTCAGGAAAGGAACCAGTACAACTATGACCTGAAGGAATGCAGAAAAAACAATGGCTCCTATGAGAAACTTGTTTGAAAACAGCCCCAGTTCAAATATGGACTTGTCATTGGATCTGACATTCAGGCTGTGGGCAAGCTGTATAAGGCCAAGTGTTACAAAAGCCATTGTTATTGCAACGTCCCCGGAATACAGTTTAAGACCAATGTAAAAGGCACCAAGTGTTATAAGGCCTTCAAGAGCTCCCTGGTATATTATACTCGTGCCTACACCGCCGGCAAACATGCTGCTTTTAGGGTCTCTTGGTTTGCGCTTCATTATTCCCGGTTCGGGTTTTTCAGCTCCCAGTGCAAGTGCGGGGAATGCATCTGTGACAAGGTTAATCCACAGGATATGTATTGGCAGCAGTATTCTCCAATTCATCATTGTTGCCAGAAAAAGCGTAAGAACCTCTCCTGTATTGGCGGACAGAAGGAATTGAATGGCGTTTCTGATATTGCTGTATATTCTCCGGCCTTCCCTGACTGCAATGACAATTGTTGCAAAGTTGTCGTCAGCCAGTACCATATCAGAAACTCCCTTGGAAACATCAGTGCCGGTTATACCCATGCCGATTCCGATATCTGAATTCTTTAGAGCTGGTGCATCGTTTACTCCATCCCCTGTCATGGCAACAACCTTGCCCCTGGTCTTCCATGCCTTTACAATCCTGACCTTGTGTTCGGGAGATACCC
>CAYYGK010000217.1:0-4325 GCA_964471145.1 uncultured Eubacteriales bacterium
TTAGAAAACCCGCATTTAATCATTACAATGGAAATCAGTAACGCAGATATGCACATTATAAAGAATCCCATTGTCTGAATTGTGGGCAGTCCCAGTACACTTAAGGCACGTCCGGCAGCGAGTATCTGCGTCTTTTCAATATCAGAAGCAGCAGATGCATATTGGTCACTTAAAGAATTTATAGATAACAGAGCAGACCTTGGTACTACAAACACAGCAATCCCAACAAATGAAAAAGGTGTGGCAATTGTCGTAAGAGTTTTGTGTTCATTTTTCAATGCATAATGTAATGCAAGGAA
Source organism: uncultured Eubacteriales bacterium (assembly GCA_964471145.1). Taxonomy (GTDB): domain Bacteria; phylum Bacillota; class Clostridia; order Acetivibrionales; family STF1-152; genus CAYYGK01. The sequence continues at coordinate 300 of CAYYGK010000217.1, forward strand.
CATAATGCCTAAGACCGATACGGAAATAATATCTAAAGAATTAAGGTAGAATATTGCTTTCAACTTATTATCCTGAAACATTGCAAACCAGTCATTTATATTCTCAGGATACTTATTCCATGAAATGAACAGCAGTTGGCAGATATAAAAGGTCAGCGTAACTAGAGGAGCCACTCCGCCTGCTTTGTAAAGTGTTTTATTCATTTTTTACCTCCACGCAAAATAATTACTGGTTTTATTTTATCATAATAAAATAGAGGATGGCAGTCTGGATCTTGAAATCATTAAATTATTGACATTCTCACTGCCCTAAAAGACAGGAGATACCTGTTTCTCAGTGCCACTGACTTAGCAGCTCCACAGGCCGAAATGTTCAGCCCGACCGACATTTACGGTTAGTTCATTGGTGCTATGAACATCAGGAAAAGACAGCTTGGTTTTCGTTTTTTTTCTTCCTGCAACCTTATTCAGTTGTCAAAGAATTATTTAGCTTTCTTTTGTAATCGACCGTCAAAGAGCAATTTTTTTCAAAACAACTGTTTTTTTCTCTATAGAGTATGATAGAATTACAGTGCCATTTTGTCCATTATATGTTGCCTGACTTTTGTTCCAGGCTGTTAGTGCTCTGTCTGGGACAGTTGCATCAGATTGGGGACATGAATCGAGCGGTAATAACGAATATATCTATTGAAACCAAATATCTGCTCAGACCGATAGTATTTGCTTTGAAAGGAAGATGAAAAATGACAGTACAGGACAGAAACCACAAGCAGTCAGATTATTATTTCAATGATAATAAAAGAGAGGTCTGCTTCAAAAAGCATGATACACCTTCACCGTGGATTAACTATTTATCCAATGGCACATTCCACACCATGATTTCACAGGCCGGGGGAGGCATGGCCTTCTACAGGTCACCCCAGATTTGGAGGATAACAAGGTACAGGTTTTTCCATCTGCCCACCGACCGGTCAGGGCCCTATATTTACATAAGAAATCAGAAGACAGGGGAATATTGGTGCCCTACCTGTGAGCCGGCCTTTAGCCATCCGGAAGAATGGGAGTCTGCCCATGGTTTGGGGTATACAAGGTTTAATGCGAGGTATAAGGAAGTTAAAGCTGAGCTCAATTATTTCGTAGGAGAACTGGAAAATTCGCTTATATGGAACTTAAGGCTTGAAAATGTGAGCTGCAGAACAATAAAATTGAACCTTTTTGCCTATGTTGAATTCGGCATGATGGAGTTTTTAAGGGAACTGCAGTGGCAGTGCTACAACAAGCACCAGGTATCAGTTGATTATAATACGGGAAAGGGATTCCTTGTTTACAAATATGGGGTTGAAATGCAGCCAAAACCTGATGAAACTCCGCTTGTGTATTTTGTTGCAGACAGGTTTCCGGATGCCTTTGACGGTGACAGGGATGAATTCATAGGCTGCTACAGGAGCGAGTCAAACCCATATGCCATTCAGAACGGAGGGTGTACGTGTTCCACCTTGAAGGGAGGAGACCCCTGCGGTGCGCTTCAGTTCAATATGGAATTGAAACCGGGTAAAAATGAAGTGCTAAATATATTCCTGGGAACAGGGAAGACAATTAAGGACATAGAAAAATCAGTTGAAAATTCCAGGGAAAACGGCTTTGTTGAAAAATCGTTTCAGAGATTAAATGAAAGCTGGGAAAGCTATCTTGAGAATCTTCAGGTGACTGTCCCCGATGTGGAAGTGCAGAGAATGGTAAACACATGGAATCCATATCAGGCTCAAAGAAATTTCCTGTTTTCCCGAAACATTTCATATTATGCAACCGGTACATTCCGGGGAGTTGGTTTCAGGGACACATCACAGGACATACTTGCACAGGTACCTTTTGATACAGAGGCTTCAAAGAAAAAGATAAAGCTGCTCCTGAGCCAGCAGTATAAAGATGGACATGTGAATCATTATTTTTTCCCGATAGAAGGGTGGGATCCTGTTACATCGATACATTCAGATGATCATTTGTGGCCAATATTATCAGTATGGAGTGCTGTTATGGAAACGGGAAGCCTTTATTTCCTTGAGGAACAGGTTGATTATTACGATGAGGGTAGAGGTACAGTTTATGATCATTTGTGCAGGGCAGTGGAATTCACCATGGCAAACACAGGACCAAACGGTCTTCCCATGATGCTCAAGTCTGACTGGAATGATCAGATGTTCAGGGTGTGCAGGAAGGGGAGGGGTGAAAGCTTCTGGACCGCCATGCAGCTGGGGGTGGTCCTTCCAAGACTGGCAGAGCTTGCCCGGTTGAAGAGTCGGAATGAGGATGCCGTAAGGTTTATGGAATTCCATGAACAACTAAATAGAATAGTTAATGATATCGGATGGGATGGCAGGTGGTATAGAAGGGCGGTAATGGATGACGGACGGTTCCTTGGTTCTGATGTATTTGATGAGGCGAAGCTCTGGCTCAATACCCAGTCATGGGCAGTGATGTCCGGTATGGCGCAAGGGGACAGGGGCAGGCAGGCCATGGATCAGGTAAGTGAACACCTTGATACTGATTTAGGGATAAAGATATTGCATCCTCCAATAGTAAACTTTCCGGATGCAAAGAACCCATTGACAAATTACAATCCCGGCACTGGTGAGAACGGTGCGGTTTTCTGCCATGCCAACACTTGGGCAATTATTGCGGAGTGTATGCTCGGAAGGGGAGACAAGGCATACAAGTATTACAGGCAGATGATTCCCGATGTAGCTATTAGTAAAGCGGGAGTGTGGAGATACAAGGCTGAACCGTATGTATACTCATCAAACCTGTTCGGGCCTGATTCTGACAAATTTGGTCTTGCGAATGTGTCATGGCTTACAGGTACTGCGGCATGGATGTATATTGCGGTAAGCCAATATATATTAGGAATACGCCCTGTGTGGGATGGGCTTAAGATAGATCCCTGCATGCCTCCCGGATGGGAGGGATTCAAGGCACAAAGAACATTCAGGGGATGCAGGTACAATATTTCAGTTTACAATAAAGCAACCCAGGGTATGTACTCTCGTATGACACCGAAAACAGGAAGAAAATGCGAAATAACTAGCGCCGGGGGATGTACGGTGAAAGGCAATGTAGTGCTGCACCGTCCTGGAAAAAGAGAAGTGGATTTGGTTGTAGAATTGCAGGGAGGGGTTTAAAAAAGGTTATCTTGTTGGATCCTTTTGAATCTTATAGATCCTAACAAGAGGAGCAGACCGTATTTTTTTATTGCAGTTTTCAGGAATCAAATTTCATGACATCCTTTAAAAGCAATTCAAGGAACCTGGACATGCTGCCAAAGCTTATAATGTAATGGCAGCTAACGAAATACATTTAAAGGAGCTGGTCAGTGTGAAATTTCGCAGAATCCTGTTTTCGATTGCTCTTTTTACATTAGTAATTATTTCAATTCCGTTTTCTGTATTTGCAGAAGCAGCAAATTCCCATGAAGGATACCTGAATTGGGAGTATCTGGGCACCTATTCCGGAGTAGTTGCAGCAGTGGTTATGATAGTACAGTTTTTAAAGCTTCCTCTGGGCAAGCTGTTGAATATACCTACGCGGTATTTTGTGTGGTTTATATCATTTCTTCTTCTATTAGCTATAGAGATTTTTACAAATGGACTCGAAATGCAAAAGCTTGTGTTGCTGTTTTTAAACAGCATAGTAGTCAGCATGGCAGCCCTGGGTAGCTATGAGGTAACAATCAAGAAGTTAAAGAGCAGGCAAAAATCCAGAGACCATAAATGAAAGGGACTTTTGAAAAGTCCCCTAGTTATTTTTATATTTACAGGTTGGATTTAAGGTTGCAACTCTTGTTTTTTATTATGCTGTTACTTATATCACTTTACAAGTGCAGCCTGTGATATATCGTATTCTTTATTGACTTTGGTGTCATCGTATATAAGCCTGAAGTCAGTTGAAACAGGGTCATTTATTTTGAAAAGAAGGTCTATTTCAAACGCTTTACCACGAAACGTGCTGACAGTGCCTACACCTACATCATTA
>CAYYGK010000218.1:0-4282 GCA_964471145.1 uncultured Eubacteriales bacterium
CAAAAAAAGTGAAAATACACCACAAAGAGAACTTGAGAGGGCACTGCGTTATAAAGAAGATTATGAAAGAAGGTGTAGTGATGAGTAAAGCAGGAGTGAAGTTTATAGAAGTAAAAGAGCTTCTAATGAAAGATGAAGAATTTAAAATAGAATATGAAAAGCTAAAGCCACGGTATAATGTAATTTCTCAAATTATTGAAGCAAGAACAAGCCAAAACATTACCCAGGAAGAATTGGCTCTACGGGTCGGGACTCAGAAATCTAACATCAGCCGCTTGGAAAGTGGGACATATAATCCATCCCTTGACTTTTTAACTAAAGTTGCCCGCTCCCTTGGGAAAGAAGTACAAATAACATTAAAATAGAATATATAAAACAGCTTGTAAATTTGAATACTATGCACACCATAAATCTATTTCAAATTTAAAAAAGATGTTTCTCTTTTTATGTCTTATACTTTCTTGGAGCTTTTCAGGCTTTCTAATTTGTTTTAATTTGTTAAAATTGAATGTTTACTTTGCATATAATAGCATTATTTTGTCACCCGCATACCACGGGAAAATTTAACATTATCCTCCAAGAAGTCTCCTTCCTCTTAAGGGAGGAGATGAATTGGAACTTGCGTTTTGTTGTCAAATCTTGTATAATGGTTGCAGCATATTGACAAGTGAATATATGGGGTTGCAGACAGTAGTCCTTGTCTGTGTAAAATATTCCAGGCAAAGCCAGTTGTGTATTGAGACTACCGTCTCGCTGGCAAACGTGCAACCAAAAAAATAAGGTTCGGTGCGAGCCTTCGGGGATGGGTGAGGTTGCGAACCCAGTAGAACCGAGAAGCCGCCATCTTCTACAAGTGGTGGTAGTTCACTCTAACGCCATAAATACTCCCCCTTCTTTGATTTAATTGTTATTGTCTCTGCTCAGAGACACCATCTGCTGTGATGGGATTTCTTTTTAACCATCAGCAAGCTCGCTCCGCTCGCAAGGGTACAGGATATCACCGGGTTTAAGTAGAATTATGCCGTATCCAAAAATCCGGTATAACTCTCATCTGTAGTTTAAATTATACATTTGTATTAATGCTGTTAGAAACCAACATGGGAAAAAGGCACAAAATATACAAGGAAATCATGAAAACAATATCAAAGTGTGCTGTTCCCATAAGGCCTGGAAGGTCTAATGAAAGAAACCATAGATCGCAAACAAATATAATACAAACTGTAAACGGGGGGTGTAATATTTTTACAGGTTAGTTTTATTACATTAGGTATCGAGTAGACGGGGACTTGCGACCCCAATCCCTCCCGGATCCGGTAGCTTGCTATAACTACATAGTAACAGGGCTGTGTGACCTCCCTGTTCCTTATACGTTAAGTAACATAAAGTAGTGACCTGGAATACTATACTATCAGGGTTATTATATACCGATGCCCCTATTAAGAAATAAACACGAGGTGATTATTATGGGACTTAATGAAGGTACCCGCGATTTTATAAAAGTTATTAAATCAACAAGAGAATTTAACGAATTAATTCAAGCAAAGAGCTATATTGAAAAAAATACATCTTTAAAAAATGAAGTTTCTGATTTTAATAAAAGACTTGCTAAGATTTACTCTTCAAATAACTCTCCCAGTGCAGTAAAAGCCAAAGTTTCAGAGCTTAACAGACAATTTGGAAGCCTTTCAAAAATTCCTGAAGTAGACAGGTTTTTAAAAACGTCCAAGGTCTTTAACGATATGATGGTTAAAGTGTATAAGTCCATGAATGAATCCGTTGAAGCTGAACTAAAGCTCAGGTAAATGGGTGATTGATATGACTCCTATTAATAAGAGAAAATACAAGGATGAACTACCCCTTAATACCATAAATCGTATTAGAAATATTCTAAACGATCTGGGAATTATAACAATTGAAAAGGCCTGGGCACACTCTGCAAAAGGTTTTTATTCAGTAACAATTACAATAGCAGATACTACCTTCTCTACCAATGGGAAAGGTACTACCTATGAATACGCTCTCGCAAGTGCCTACGGTGAGTTGATGGAAAGGCTCCAAAATCAGGCGCCATTCAGACTGAATACCGATGTAAGCCAGGAAGCCATGGAATATATGGGCTGGTTTTATGCTCCCGATGAACAGCGTTTTAGTGTTAATGATATATTAAGCAGTCAGGATGAGTGGTTGACTAAAAAACTTTCTAAATTTAGTTCAGATAAACTCAAAAAAGAGCTGCTTTCAAAGTGGCAGCGGATATCCTACGAAGAGATACCCAATGACTTTATAGCAGTTCCATTTTGCAATTTAAACAGCGGAAACATCTCACATATACCAGTTAAGATGCTCTCTAAAATGTATATGTCCAACGGCATGTGTGCCGGAAATACCTCTGAAGAAGCTTTGGTCCAGGGAATTTCGGAGGTGATTGAAAGAAACGTCAACAAAAAGATTATTGCTGAAAAGGTAACTCCCCCCACTATACCAGATGAATATATCAGCAGCTTTCCTAAAATAGCCGATATGATAAAGCAGATTGAATTAAGCGGAAATTATGAAGTTATATTAAAAGACTGTTCAATGGATTATAATTTTCCTGTGATAGGAGTTATTTATATTAACAAGGATGATCAGACATATTTTATCAAGTTTGGCGCACATCCCGCATTTGAAATTGCAGCAGAACGTACCTTGACTGAGCTTTTGCAGGGGCAGGATATTAAAAACATGCGTGGTGTCTGGGAATTTTCCTATAAAAGCAACATTACTGATAATCATGACAACCTTATAAATATAATGGTAAACGGCTGCGGCTGGTACCCTAATGGTTTTTTCGGTTCTGAATGCAGTTATGAATTCATGCATTTTTCTGATGTAAGCAGTATGAATAACAAGGAAATGTTAAAATACCTTATAACAATGCTAAAGGATATGGGTTATGACGTTTATGCAAGAGATGTATCCTTTTTGGGGCTTCCTGCTTTTCATGTAATTGTACCAGGTATAAGTGAAATTGAGGAAATCGATGAAATAAAGGAACTTGACGACTACAGCAAGTTTGTTAGAGCCAAAAAGCTTATACGGAATATGAAAAATATATCAAAGGATGATATTACAGAGCTTGCCGAGTTTATAGAACATAAAAACTTTGGTACGGATACAACCATACTGAATCTCCTAAACCTGACAATAGACCATGAAATACCCTGGTATTATACCAATGCTGACTTGTTCGCAACAGCTCTCTACTGTAAAAACGAAGACTATGCTGATGCATACAGGGTATTTAACCGTTTCTTGAGCCGTATCAACCCAAGCTCCTTAAATCCAGCCATGGTAACCTACTATAAATGCTTAAGAGACTATCTTGCAACACGTTCCGATGGCCTGTGTCAGAGTCAAATTACAGATATATTTGGAGCCTTTTACCCTATCCACATGATTACAGGCATTATGGACGAACTGGGAAAAGGGGAAAATGTTTTTTCAAAACATGGACTTATCCAGTGCTTTAACTGTAAAGCGTGTAAACTAAAACAAAACTGCCCATATGAAGAAACCGAGAAAATATTCAAGATCATTAAGGAGAAGTATTCAGAAAGTATAGTTGATCAAGAAGGTTTGGCAGAACTGCATGTTAATTGATCTTAAATGTAACATGTTTGGTAATGTCAAGTAATACTTTCCTTGAGGGGTGCACGTTTTATTTTTGTAACATGTAATGGTTCAATATACATATTATACATATTTTAATTTTGTTATTGACCAATTGCTTTCTTAACAATATTCCATTGATTACTTGCATATTTAGCCCTTAGTGCTGCTATATACTGCCCCCCTGATATGCTCCATCTCATCCCGGACTGTTTCATCCGTTGTTGAATAACCATTTTATTGCCGCTTTCTATGGCACCACTGCCAATATAGTACCCTTTTTCCTTAAAACCACTGTAGTCTATTCTGTATCGGTTGTTTTCAAGGTATGTCTTTAAATTTGGTGCTTGAAGCGGCAAGTTTTTTCCCATTGAATCAGGCAACCCTTCAATTACTTCGTCTATCTGGCCTTCTTCCAGTTTTTTAAGAGTGCTTTTAGACCACCTTTTCATTTCAATATCATTTTCAGGATATAGGTGCCTCCCAAACTTATGCACATTTTCACTTAAATGATAATAATCCAGAATCTGTACTGCATCCGGAAATAATTCTTCACACATGTTCCAGATCCAATGGGCACCGTCTCCTATAACAACTACTTCTTTAATCCTGCCATAGCCCGCCCGTGCGG
>CAYYGK010000219.1:0-4278 GCA_964471145.1 uncultured Eubacteriales bacterium
GACAGGCGGGGATAAAATTGCTGTCAAGAGTAGTAGTATCCGGTATTGTACTGGTTATGCTTCTGGCTGCAGGCGTATGCCTGATAGAGTTCTTTGTGCCGCTTTCGGCAAAGATCCGGATGAATGCCTGCTGCAGAAGCGCCCTTATGACAATGGAGGCTGAGGGAGGACTTACGCAGCAAAACAGCAGTATGCTGGAAGACAGGCTGAGTGAGTCGGGTTTCAGCAATATAGAGATAACCGGAACGGCCTGTGCACCCAGAGGCGATGCCCTTGTCCTCAATGTGAGCGCAGATTATCTCTATACCAGGATGACCGGTTTTTTTACAAGGGAACAGGTTGTTCAGCCAATGTCGTATGAAAGGGTTTCTGCCGCAAGGAAGGTGGTAAACTGATGTCCGGGCTGAAGGAAGACAGGGGAAGCGCGATTGTGGATGTGCTTGTTTTTGCATGCATCATTGTTTTTGCAGTGATTCCGGTGTTTTCGGGTGTTGTCCAGGCGTATTCAATAGTATGCAAGTCACAGATTTTAAGGGACAGCGTAGACATGGCCAATGTATCATCGTATAATGCTTTGCACGGAAAGATGCTGGGGAAAAATGATGTGTGCATCGAGGATGAAGAGCTTGAACAAATATGGAGAAGCCACCTGGCGATAAACCTGAATCTGGGTCCAAACCTTGAGCCGCAGGAGGGTTCAATTATTGACGGCAGGGCTGAACTTGTGGAACTTAAGGCCTACGTAAGCGGTTTGCCGGATATATGCAGCAGGGGAGTAACGCTGAACCGGCCTTCAGTACACAGTGTTGTTTCATTTCCTGTCAGGCCTATGCTTATGGGAAGGATGATAATGAGATTGACAGGGGAGGAATTCATTAGCATTGTTGTCCACGTTGACAGTGAAATTCCTGTAAACAACTGACGGCGGAAAGGAGAGTGTATGTTAAAGGCAAGATATATAATACCTGCAGTACTCCTGGCAGTAGTGCTGCTGGTGGCAGAAATAGCAGTTATAAGGAGTGCAACTGAGTTTGAGCCTGAAGGGAATGCTGTTTTTGCAGCAGAGAGAATAGAAAAGGGAACCCTCATAACAGAGGACATGCTTGAAATGAGGTCTGTAAGGGTGAATCTGCTTCACAGGCTGTCGGCAAGGAGCATGGAAACGGTTACAGGCAAACAGGCTCTTGCCGATATAGAAAAAGATGAAATGATTTTGAAGACGCGCACAGGGGAATATACCCGGCAGGGTGAATTAACTGTTAATAACCCGGACAGCCGGCTTTTTACGGTGGAATTTGAAGGTGACCAGGCAAACGGGTGGCAGTTGAAATCCGGTTGCCATGTTGATATTATATTTATACCGGATGCAAGGCATACATTGAAGCAGCCGGAAGATGAACAGGCAGTAAGGCTTGAAGACATCAGGGTAGCAGCCCTGATTGACAAGTCAGGCAATGTACTGGGGGATTTTGAAAAAGGAAAGGCTGTTCCAAAATACATTTCGTTTGAGCTTGAGAAGGGGCAGGACGAGTTTCTTGCTTACGCAAAGTTTAACGGAAGGCTTGAGGTATCATTGATACCGGGAAAATAGACAAAGGAGGATATAAGAATGGCTGAGATTAAGTTTGAAATTGTTAAATCACTGGGAGTTATCAGTGAAGTCGGAAACGGATGGAAGAAAGAAGTAAATGTGGTAAGCTGGAACGGAAGAAGGCCCAAGCTTGATATCAGGGACTGGGATGAAAACCATGAGAGGATGAGAAAGGGCATTACACTTCATGCGGATGAGGTTGAGAGCCTGAAGGAAATACTTGAGGAGTTTGATTCTACAGAGCTCGGTGTAGACTGAGATATTACAGTTGACCAGCAAGGTTGTGTTGGTATAGAATGTTTTTAAAGAAAACTTGTAGAGGAGTATTCTTTTTGGAGAATTTCCTTGGAGATTCACATATAATCAGGTATGTAATACTGCCTCTTTTGATATTTGTTTCAAGGATATTCGATGTGTCGCTGGGAACATTGAGGATAATATTCGTATCCAGGGGGAGAAAGTTTCTTGCGCCGCTTCTTGGATTCTTTGAAGTGCTGATATGGATTCTTGCAATAGGACAGATTATGCAGCAGCTGGATAATTTTATTACATATATCGCCTATGCCGGTGGTTTTGCTGCAGGCAATTTCGTCGGTCTTCTGCTTGAAGAGAAGCTTGCCATGGGCATATACATTGTCAGGATTATCTTAAACAGGGATGAATGCAAGCTAAGGCAGTGCATGGTAAATGAGGGATTCGGGCTTACAACCGTTGACGGAATGGGGGCACAGGGCCCTGTTAAAATAATATATACCGTTATAAGAAGGCGAAACCTTAAAAAGGTTGTTGATATAATAAAGGGCTGTAACTCCAAAGCTTTCTATTCTATTGAAGATGCCAGGGCTTCATACTATGGAGTGTTTCCAAACAGCAGCAGGAATGTGCACGGAGCAAGAGTTTTTGGAAGCCTTGTAAGAAGAGCCCGACTGCTTAAGGCTTTTAGAAAGAGAAAATGACGGAGGTGCTGATTGTGGGAAATGAAGTGCTGCCCAGGACATGGGAGAGCATACTTAATTCCACAAGTTTTATGCCGGTGATAGTCAAATCCATTGAGAGCTACTATGATGCCGGATGGTCGCTTGAACCCAGCAGGCATGCGTTTTTTGAGATGGTTTATGTCAAGAGGGGGCAGGCGGTGTTTGAGGTAGAGGGAAAGCCGGTTGACACAGGGCCCAATGACATACTCATTATAAAGCCGCTGCAGACCCACAAGCTGATAGTAGGGAACAAGAGTGGCTGCAGGTTCATTGTGCTGAGCTTCAGTTTTGAGAACCGCACAGACAGCAGGTATTCCCGCATTTCAATGGATGACTTTCTCGATTTTGTAAAGGGCAGCAGTTCCGGTTCATATCTTACGCTTAAGGTAAACCAGAAGAACGAAATCATAAAGCTGCTTGACAACATACTTGAAGAAAAGGAGAGGGGCGAGTTCGGAAGCGAACTGTTAAGACACCTTATGGTAATGCAGTTGTTCGTGCATATATCAAGGGCCCTTAAGGCAAAGTGGGAAAGCAACATAAGCGGCAGGGCACCCAGGCTTAAGGAACTTGTTGAAGCTTCTGCAGAATATATGAAGGACAACTATGAAAGGAACATATCCCTTTCGGATATTGCAGGGTATGTTTTTCTCAGCACAAGCTATTTTGTACGGGTATTCAAGGATCATAAAGGTATTGCACCCATTTCATATCTGCTCAGGATAAGGGTGAACAGGGCAAAGGAGATGCTTGTGGAAACCGATTCAAAGGTGAGCGATATAGCGTTGAGCACAGGCTTTTCCAGTCAGCAGCGGTTCAATACCGTTTTCAAAAAACTCACAGGGCTTACACCACTGGAATACAGAAAGAAAAACCGCTAACATGTCAAAATACGTTAAAATATCTTGATTAATAGAATAATATTAAGCAAGGAATTCTTTGTCTTATGGTATATAATTGGATATGCATGATATAAGGAGGGATTTTTATGGGTATGACCATGACACAAAAAATACTTGCAGACCATGCCGGTCTGGACAGTGTAAAGGCTGGCCAGTTGATAAAAGCCCGGCTGGACATGGTACTGGGCAACGATATCACAACGCCGGTTGCGGTCAGGGAATTCAGGAAAACAGGGCTTGACAGGGTTTTTGACAGGGATAAAATTGCGATAGTTCCCGACCATTTCACGCCAAACAAAGACATAAAGTCGGCAGAACAGGTAAAGTTCATAAAGGAATTTGCAATGGAAATGGGTATAACAAACTATTTTGAAATAGGGCAGATGGGAATAGAGCATGTCCTTCTTCCTGAAAAAGGCCTTGTAGTATGTGGTGATGCAGTTATCGGAGCTGATTCACATACCTGTACCTATGGTGCGCTGGGCGCCTTTTCCACAGGAGTCGGCAGTACCGATATGGCTGCAGCCATGGCTACCGGAGAAGCCTGGTTCAAGGTTCCGGAGGCCATGGAGTTTGTGCTTGAAGGAAAGCCTGCAGAGTGGGTAGGCGGTAAGGATGTTATTCTCCATATCATAGGCATGATTGGGGTTGATGGTGCGCTGTACAGGTCCATGGAGTTTTCGGGCACAGGCCTTTCAAACCTTTCAATGGATGACAGGTTTACCATGGCAAATATGGCAATAGAAGCAGGGGGCAAGAACGGCATATTTCCTGTTGATGATAAAACCATACGCTATGTAGAGGAGCA
>CAYYGK010000220.1:0-4233 GCA_964471145.1 uncultured Eubacteriales bacterium
TCTATAGGATACTTTATTTTCGTACCTATGACAACTATCCTAACACAGGGGGTCCGCAAGGAGGGATAATGATACTTCCGTCCAGTCCTAACTTATCGTATGGAGGGCGGCTCGCTCGAAGAGGGAGAGGTGCAATTCCTATGCTGCCTGTAAACCGCAGGCAGCTTGAGTTATTAAGGTCATTTGCGAAGCAAATCTGACCAATAGTCTGGGGGTTCGATACCCCCAAGCTATTATTTAAAATATCCTAAAGCATTGAAAAAGCAAGGGACAAGCAGGCTTTACATATACATTATATAAAAGGGGAATGGGAAGGGGTGATGTCATGGCCAGGTCAAAAAAGTCCTATGCAATAAAGGTTCATTACCCTGAAGACGATGAAGGAATGCTTCAGTTAAGAAAAAGAATGGGAGCTGCATATATAAGATTTGTTAAAAACCATATTTTGGCCTTGCCGATAAGTGACGAAGCAAAGAATGAATTGTACACTAATGTCCTGGAGCGATTAAATAACAGAAGTTAAATTAAGAAGTTCATATGAAAGATAATTTTTTATGAATACTGTTGATATTACCATATTATTGTTATAAAATAACTTCCAGCAGATGGTATTGAATGTAAACAATTAATTTTGAGGAATGATGAGTTATGAAGGCTGCAATATACTCCAGAAAAAGCAAATACACGGGCAAGGGTGAGAGTGTTGAGAACCAGGTACAGCTGTGCAAGGAGCATGGGATAAAGTACCTTGACATAAATAAGGACAACTTCATAGTTTATGAGGATGAGGGATTTTCAGGCGGAAATGTCAACAGGCCTCATTTCAAAAGGATGTTAAGGGATGCTAAGAACAAGAAGTTTGACCTTTTAATCTGCTATAGGCTGGACCGGATAAGCAGAAATGTTTCCGACTTTTCACAGCTTATAAAGGTTTTGAATAAACATGGCGTTGACTTTGTTTCCATCAGGGAACAGTTTGATACAACCACTCCCATGGGACGAGCCATGATGTATATTGCATCTGTTTTTTCCCAGTTGGAACGGGAGACTATTGCAGAAAGAATACAGGATAACATGACACAGCTGGCCAAAACCGGACGGTGGCTGGGAGGCATACCGCCTACAGGCTATGAATCTGAAGCTGTTGTCAGTATTGAACCCAATGGAAAGGAAAGAAAGTGTTTTAAGCTTAAGCAGATACCGGAGGAGATTAATCTGGTTAAGCTTATCTTTGATAAATATATAAGGTTTAAATCCATTACAAAGGTTGAAAAGTACCTTGTTGAAAACAACATAAGCACAAAAAACGGGCTTGATTTCAGCCGATATTCAATAAGGTTCATACTTTCAAACCCGGTATATGCCATTGCAGACAGGCAATTGTATGACTATCTGACAGAGAATGACTATGATGTGTGTTCGGAGCCTGAGGAATTCGATGGAGTTAATGGACTCAGCAGTTATAATAAAACAAAGCAGAACGTTGAAAACAGCAGTGAAAGGAACAGGAACTTCAGTGAATGGATTATTGCAGTGGGCCTGCATGAGGGCATTATTTCAAGCGATGTCTGGATAGAGGCTCAAACGCTGCTGGAACAGAACAAATCCAAGTCATACCGCAAGGTGAAAAGTTCCCAGTCGCTACTGTCGGGACTTTTATGCTGTTCAAACTGCGGCAGTTTTATGCGCCCGAAAGCCATGCAGAGATTTAATCCAGATGGTGAACAGGTTTTTTATTACATGTGTGAGATGAAGGAAAAAAGCAGGAAGAGCCGGTGCGACATATCCAATATCAATGGGAACATACTTGATTATTCTGTACTGAAGGAACTCAAGGCCATAGCGAAAAAAAACTCACCGCTTTTTGATGAACTGTTTGATAAAAAGAAGCTGGTTGAGGATACAAAGGACATACTGCAATCGGAGGCAGATAACCTGCAGTCAAAACTCCAGGAGACCGAGCTGGCGGTCCAGAATCTTGTAACCGCCATAGAAAAAGGGCAGAGGGATGAGGTTTTGAACAGCATATTGAACAGGATGGAGAAACTCACCAAACAGAAGAAGTCCTATGAAAAGCAGCTGGCAGAACTGCAGAATGCAGACAGGATTGCCGATTTTAATGGGATCAACCTGGAACTTGTGGAGCAGAGCATGGGAGCATTCAGTGACAGCACTTGGGAAATGATGGATGTGGAAAACAGGAGAAAGATGATAAAAAGCATAGTGGATAAGATAGTATGGGATGGGGAAAAGGTAGATATGTTATTAATTGGCAGTATATGTATTGAAATGCCCCAAATGGAACCCGCCGGACAACCTGAAACGGTAAATAAGCATGAAATGTTTCCGCAGTGTGTGAATAGCAAATGAGATACTGATGCATATACGTTCAAGCAAAAAGATACAAAATGAGGTATCACTGCAGGATCCTATCGGTATAGACAAAGAAGGTAATGAAATCAGCCTTATAGATATAATGGAAAGTGACGGGAACTCTGTAGTTGATGAAGTTGAACTCAGGATGCAGGTAAGAAAACTTTACAAAAAAATGAAGGAAGTTCTAAAAAACAGGGAGAAGAAAGTACTGGAGTTAAGATACGGCTTGTGCAATGGCGGCTGCAGAACCCAGAGGGAAATTGCTAAAATACTTAACATATCCAGGTCATATGTTTCCCGTATAGAAAAAAAGGCAATAAAAAAACTAAACAGGGAACTTAAGGCTTCACCCCGGTAGTATTTGAGAATAACCTGTTAAGTTATTCTGTCAACTTTTAAGGTCTGACAGGCACTTTTTGCATATGTTCTTGCCCTTGCAAGAAGTTACTTCATGAACTTCTCCACAGAAGACGCAACTGGGCTGATATTTTTTAAGTACAATTGTGTCACCCTCAACATAGAATTGTAAAGGGTCCTTGATAGCAATTTTCATTGTTCTCCTAAGTTCAATAGGAAGTACTATCCTGCCAAGGTCATCTACTTTTCTTACAATACCTATAGACTCCATAAAAACACCACCTCACATATTATAGGAATGATTTTACTACATATGCCGAAATTTATCAATATGTGTTGTTTTTTCTTAACGACATGGTTTTCATTCTTCATCCCGCATAACAATTGGCGTAAACAATATTATTGTACGATATATGCCGCATGTTCACGCAAGAACCTTTTTTAACATATATCAGTAGCAGGAACATTTTTTTTAGGAGACGAAAACATGGAAATAATTCAGACCGACCTTGACTTCAGGGTTCAGAAATTCAGTAAAAACATACCGGAATACATTATAATTCATCATGCGCTGGCAAAGAAATGTACCATAGAAGATGTCCACAGGTGGCATCTTCAGAGGGGGATGTGGGGATTTGGCTATCATTATTTTATTAACAAAGAAGGCAACGTGTTCAGAGGCAGGGAGGACAGCTGGAACGGGGCCCACTGCAGGCAGCAGGGCATGAATTTCAAGTCACTGGGCATATGTCTTGAGGGATGCTACCAGGTATACAGTGACCAGACAGAAAAGCATGTTCCACAAGCACAGTTATCTGCACTTATTCAGCTTGTTAAGGACCGTATGGAAAAATACAAAATTGATGTGGGCAGGGTTAAACCCCACAGGTTTTTTTCACCTGAAAAACTATGTCCGGGTGAGTTCTTTCCGTGGGATGAGTTCATAAGGAGATTAGCACCGCAGGATATCAACTGGGAGCAGGAATATAAAAGGATTAAGGCAAAATACAACAGTCTTGTTGAGAGTCTTAATGATCTGATAAGTGGTCATCCATTACAGGAATAGTTTTGTCCCTTAAGTTAATGATATTTGCTTATGATATTAAGTAGTACTATTGAT
The DNA here is from genome assembly GCA_964471145.1 of uncultured Eubacteriales bacterium. GTDB lineage: Bacteria > Bacillota > Clostridia > Acetivibrionales > STF1-152 > CAYYGK01. Next base: position 3,854 of record CAYYGK010000220.1, read on the forward strand.
GTATTTCATCTGTAGAAGTAAATATGTTATAATTATAGATAATATTTTAACAATTGGAGCAGGTGAGGACATGAAATTTGTAGCAAAGAACATAAGGGACAGCATGAACCCCAAATACATCTGGGTGGGCAAAGCTAACCACAATGTATTTACTATCTATGAAAATCCTGACTATACATTTTATTTTACAGCTGAAAAAAACGGCGAGGTCTATTACGACTCCAGGAAGCAAGACAGGATTTTTAAATCCCGCTTTGAAGCAGAAAATTTCATTGAAAGATGGGGCAGGTAAAAAAGGGAAGAATCTTAGATTAGCATTCATACAACTGGGTATATTTAAGTATAATATGCTGACGGCTTTTAATGTCAGAAGGAGTGGT
>CAYYGK010000221.1:0-4218 GCA_964471145.1 uncultured Eubacteriales bacterium
GTGATATGGACGGTGTCATCTACCATGGCAACCGTCTTCTTGACGGGGTAAGGGAATTTGTAGAATGGCTTAAGAAGGAAGGCAAGGAATTTCTTTTTCTCACCAACAGCAGCGAAAGATCACCAAGAGAGCTTAAGCAGAAGCTCAGGAGGCTGGGCATAGAGCTTGAAGACGAGCATTTCTATACAAGTGCCCTGGCTACTGCGGGCTTTCTAAAGAGCCAGTGTCCTGGGGGAAGTGTGTATGTCATTGGAGAGACAGGATTGACAAATGCACTTTATGAAGCCGGTCTTACGATGAACGATGTAAATCCGGATTATGTTGTGGTCGGAGAGACACGCTCGTACAGCTATGAGAAGATTGAGCATGCAGTGAGGCTCGTAGTTGGCGGTGCGAAGCTCATTGGTACCAACCCGGACCTTACAGGGCCGTCTGAAAATGGGATAGTGCCTGCCACAAGGGCGCTGATTTCCCCTGTTGAGCTTGCTACCGGAAAACAGGCATACTTTGTAGGCAAGCCCAACCCGCTGATGATGAGGCACGGCCTCAAGAGGCTGGGCTGCAAGCGTGAAGAGAGCGTTATAATCGGGGACAGGATGGATACCGACATCATTGCAGGGATTGAGTCTGAAATTGATACGGTTCTTGTATTAAGCGGTGTGACGGACAGGCATAACATGAAGCAGTTTCCGTACGGACCGCATTATATCCTGGACGGGGTTGGAGACATAGTACTGAAGTAACTACCGGAGGTGTAAGAATGGGCTGTGCAGTCAGAAGATTCGGTATACTTACCAGTGGAGGAGACTGCCCAGGGTTGAATGCTGCCATAAGAGCAGTAGGAAAGTGTGCAATGGGCAGGTACGGAATGGAGATTATGGGTATACAGAACGGCTTCAGGGGGCTGGTTGAAGGGGATATTGCAAAAATGGACCCCCGTGATTTTTCGGGGATACTTACGATAGGGGGCACTATACTTGGTACTTCAAGGTACAAGCCGTTAAAACCTCCAAAGGGAACAGAGCTTGATATAAATGAGGAAAACCTTGAAAAGATAAGGAACAACATAAAAAAATTCAAGCTGGATTGTGTTGTCGTACTTGGAGGCAACGGTTCACACAAGACCACAAATCTTCTGAATGAATATGGATTACCTGTGCTGGGGCTTCCCAAGACCATCGACAACGATGTGTACGGCACGGATGTTACCATCGGATTTCACAGTGCTGTCAGCATTGCAACCCAGGCTATAGACAGGCTTCATTCCACCGCACATTCCCACAACAGGGTTATGATACTGGAAGTAATGGGACATGATGCGGGATGGCTTGCACTTTATTCAGGGACAGCCGGCGGAGGGGATGTGATAATCCTGCCCGAGATACCATACAGTGTAGAAAGCATTGCAAAACACCTGACTGAACGGGCGGACGGGGGCAAGGACTTTTCCATAGTTGTTGTTGCCGAAGGAGCCCGTTCTGTATCAGAGAAGGGCTTATCCGGTAAGAAGCTTCGAAAGAAGAGGAAAAAGAAAAAAAGCCCTACAGTTGCATATATGCTTGCCAAAGGAATTTCAAAATGCATAGACATGGATGTCAGGGTTTCTGTCCTTGGCTATCAGCAGAGGGGAGGAGCCCCTAACCCTTATGACAGGCTTATTGCAACAACACTGGGTACGGCAGCAGCGGAGTTCCTCAATGCAGGTGAACTTGGAAAGCTTGTTGTAATAAGCAATGGAGAAGTAAAAGGCATACCGCTGGAAGAAACAGCGGGAAAGCTTAAGCTTGTGCCTGCCGGCCATCCCCTGATAGAAGATGGAAAGAGGGTTGGAACTTGCTTTGGGGACGGTCCCGCAGAAGCAGAGTTCAGTGACGGAGAGAAAGCCTGATGCGGGAATAGAGCAGGACGGACAGCAGGAGTATTCCTGCATATCCTACAAGCGGGTACATGTACCTTACAAGGTTGGTAAAGCCAAACCGGCTGGCTGCGAAAGCAGCGGCCGCAGTAATGATAATCACAAGGGCTGATTTTTTGCCTTCCGGATCCGTGACCCTTGCCGCAAATCCGTAAAGGCTTCCGGTTGCTGTCGTATAGATTTCTGCTATCAATACCACAATGTAGACAATCTGTACGGCGGACGATATCCTGCCTGCAATTGCTGCCATGGGTATCTCAAACACCCTGATGGTATCAAGGTTTTTCATCATAGCCATATTTATTGCAAGGGAGCCCAGCCCCAGCCCCAGCCCTCCAAGCACTGCACCATATAGGACAGGTTTTTTGCCTGCTGTCCTGCTGCCAAGTGCACCCAGTACCGATACCGACAGTACTGTGTTATATGATACATAAAGCACAGCTGCCCAGAGCCAGCTTCCTATAAGACCATTTTGGGGTGCTGCGGCCTGTATGGCTCCCGGGTTGTACGGGATGATAAAAACCGTAACAATGCTTACGCCAACAGCAGAAGCAAGAAGAAAGGGCACTACAACGCTTATGGAGTTGATTACGCCCGAGATCCCTGTAAGCACCGTTATAACTGCGGCAGCTGTCATAAGAAGGCTTCCCGGCAGTGAAGATATGCCAAACTGCTGCTCCACAAGGGATCCTGAGCCTGCAATCATTGCAGCAAGTGCTCCAAACAGGAAAAATGTAATTATGTAGTCGATTATTGAACCAATGTATTTGCCCCCGGTATGCCTTGTTATCTCAAGATGGGACCGTGCATTAAGCTTTTTTCCCAGTTCCATTATTATATAGCCGAAGACCATGAACATGATGGTGGCTGTCAGCAGACCTGCATAACCCGGCGGTCCGAAAACCGTGAAAAACTGCAGTATCTCCTGCCCTGAGGCAAAACCTGCACCGACTACTGTTCCAATGTAAGTTGCGGCTATCCTTAATGTGTCAACAGTGCCCTTTTTCGTCTGTTCCATTGCAGTCTCCGAAAATCCTTTTATAATACTATTCCCGTAACCATGTTGAAATATTTTGTTTGCAGTGTTTTTTGCTGTGTTATATAATTAGTAACCAAACCGGGGGGGAACAATATGAGGTACAGTCAATTCGGGAAGACCGGGGTCAGAATTTCATCTCTTGGATTTGGGGCCATGAGGCTTCCGGAGTATGAAAAAAACGGAAAATGGCATATTGATGAAGACCGTGCGCTTGAAATGATCCACAGAGCTTTTGACCTGGGAGTAAACTATATTGATACGGCATACGGATACTGCCACGGAAACAGTGAGTATACTGTGGGCAGAGCGCTTGAAGGCTATCGCCACAGGGTTTTCCTGTCAACAAAGATGCCAACGCACATGGTCAGGCAAGCGGAGGATTACAGGCGTTTGCTGGAGGAGCAGCTTGAAAAACTTGGTCAGGATTACATTGACTTTTATCATTTCCATGGTTTGAGCAAAAAAACATATGAACAGATTGTGCTGAAATATGACCTGCTGACAGAAGCACAAAAGGCCAGGCAGGAGGGCCTCATAAAGCATATATCATTCTCTTTTCATGACAAGCCGGAGGTAATGATGGAGCTTATTGACACAGGTGTGTTTGAAACCGTCCTCTGCCAGTACAACCTGCTTGACCGTTCAAATGAGCAAGCCTTAGCGTACGCATGCCGTAAAGGGGTCGGTACAGTTGTTATGGGTCCGGTAGGAGGGGGAAGGCTTGCCTGCCCGTCGGATTTGTTCATAAAAAATACCGGAAGAGAGGTAAAAAGCACACCTGAACTTGCAATAAGGTTTGTTACCTCCAATCCGGATGTATATTGTGCACTTTCGGGCATGAATACCATTGAAATGGTTGAGGAAAACGCACGAACTGCGTCTTTGGAAGAACCCCTTTCGGAGGAAGAGATGCAAAGGCTTGATGCAATGCTGGAAGAGACAAAAAAACTTGCGGATCTTTACTGCACAGGCTGCGGGTATTGCATGCCCTGCCCTCAGGAAATACATATTCCGCAGGTGTTAAAAACTATGATTTACCACAAGGTTTACGGGCTTACTGCATACGCCAGGCAGAACTTTAATAAATTCGGCAGCAAGAACCATGGAGCTCATCCGTCTGAATGTATTGGATGTAGAAAGTGTATAGACAAGTGTCCCCAGGACATAAACATACCTGAAAGACTGAAAGAGGTAATAAAAGAACTTGGATAAGAAGATAAAATTAAAGAAGGGGCTTTTAAGAAAATTCATATCATATTACAGG
>CAYYGK010000222.1:0-4204 GCA_964471145.1 uncultured Eubacteriales bacterium
GTTCACCGTGCATGGCCCTGCTGCAAAAATTCCCCGAGAATATGATAGGGGCTATGTCATTCTTATTGTAATTCATGCTGAAAACCACTTCGCCGTACATATTAGTCAATATAATATCTGTATACTCATGTTTTTCCAGGGGTATACGAAGAAATTGCATATAATCGTCGACGATTTTCTTTTCTTCTTCGCTACTATAGTCATAGCTATTGAATTTTTCCATTCCCTCTATGATTACCCTTGACCCGGCCAGTGTTTTACCATCGCTTTCCCTGTTGTAAATATACCGGGCAATCCTTTCCCTGGTCAGGGTTGTGAAAAGCTGATTACCTTTTAGGATTTCATCCTTTATTTCGTTACTTGAATTAGTGATGCTCGTAAGACTCAGTATTATCAGCGGTATGAGCCCTGTAATCAGGACCATGACAAGCAGCTTGTTCCGGATCCTGAAATTATCAATGCTTACGTATTTTTTTATCCACTTCAGTTTTTTAAAGATATTAGAAAAAGACCTGCTTTTCTTAAAAAGACTCTTTATTTTCATACCTGAAAAACTCATCCAATGCTCCCCCACATACCGTATGAAACCTTGGGCTCCAGTCAGGTATTCAGTAGTCAGCCGACAATATTGTTTAGCATTAACAGATTTCTCAAGCTTTAAAATTTACACAACGATAACGCTAAGGTATTATTTTTCATAAACCCTGTTTGTCATACTCAATATGAATAATAGCATAACAAAGTAAACATTGTATTAATTGAATATTAACTCTTGTATTTATCAACCGAAACGGCCTGTAATATAATCTTCAGTTCTTTTGTCTTTCGGGTTGGAGAAGATTATCTCTGTTTCTGCATATTCAATTACCTCACCCAGCAAAAAGAACGCTGTTTTATCCGATATTCGGCTCGCCTGCTGCATTGAGTGAGTTACAATCACAATGGTGTAGTTTTTCTTCAGCTCACCTACCAGGTCTTCTACCTTGAAAGTGGCTATAGGGTCAAGTGCCGAGGTAGGTTCGTCCATTAACAATACATCAGGTTGTATTGCAAGGCACCTTGCAATACAAAGCCTTTGCTGCTGACCACCTGAAAGTCCATATGCATTGTCGTTCAGACGGCCTTTTACTTCGTCCCATAATGCGGCTCTTTTCAAGCTCATTTCTGCTATTTCCATAAGTTGTTTCTTATTACGTATTCCGTGTATTCTAGGCCCATATACAACATTTTCAAATATTGATTTTGGAAAGGGATTTGGTTTCTGGAATACCATACCAACTTTTGTCCTTAATTCCTCAACCCTTATTGATTTGTCAAAAATGTTGGTTCCGTGATAGAGAATCTCACCGGTAACTTTGACCTGTGGATTGAGTTCAACCATACGGTTCAGGGTTTTGATGAAAGTGGACTTCCCGCATCCTGAAGGCCCTATTACTGCAGTTATCTCTTTTTTCTTTATTGACAGATTGACATCCTTTAATGCCTTATCGGTTCCATACCATAGATTTAAACAGTTAACGTCATACACGACTTCTTTTGTCTCGTTGTTTTCCTTAATCAGTATTGACAAAATAATACCCCCTAATTAGTTACGTCTTTGGTATTTGTTTCTTATAAAAATAGCTATTGAGTTCATTATGAACAGCAGCACCAGTAATACTAGAATGGTTGCCGCAGCCAGGTTTGCATATTCCCTGGTGAGCACCGTATCAAGAGTCCAATAGTATATCTGTACGGGCAACGCTGTAAAGTGATCCATGAAACCGCCGGGTACTTTCATTATAAAAGCTGGTATACCGAGAACAACCAGGGGAGCTGTTTCTCCTATTGCCCTGGAAAGAGACAATATGGAGCCTGTCAGGATACCGGGAAGCGACGCTGGAAGAACCACTTTTTTTATTGTAATCCATTTGGTAGCGCCAAGCGCATATGATGCATCCCTTAAAAAACCAGGGACAGCTCTGATTGCTTCCTGGCTGGATACCACAACAATGGGAAGAACCAGCAAAGACATAGTCAATCCTCCTGCAATTACGCTTGACCCAAGGTTAAACAGCCTGGAAAAAACAGTCAGGCCAAGTAGCCCGAATATTACTGAAGGCACCCCTGCAAGATTTGATATATTGGTGGTTATCAGTGAGTGAAGCTTTCCCTTGCCTGAGAACTCCTCAAGATAAATGGCTGTAGACACACCAAGTACCAATGTCACAGGTGCAACAACAACCATCAGCAGAAATGTTCCAACAATAACACCCCATATCCCTGCCTTCTCAGGAAATCTTGACAAGCTGCCTGTCAAAAATTTAATATCAAGCCATCCTATACTTTGACTTATGATCCTGTATATTAATAAACCCAATACCAGCAAGGCAAAAACCGTGGACAGCGAAAATACCACCTTGGACATCTTATCACGCATAATTCGCCTTTTCATTCTTTTTTTTACTTTCTCTGAGTTGAAATAATCCTTATGGGTGTTGTTTTCCTGTTCAGTTACGATTGCATTACTTGTATCAATATTATTTATCATTTAATACTCCTCCCTGAATCTTCGAGAGATATAACGTGCTATGAGATTCATCACAAGAGTGAAGACAAACAATATGAGTCCCACTGCATAAAGACTATAGTAATCCGTAGTGAAACTGCCGGCATCTCCGCTTGTTATCTCTACAATATATCCGGTCATTGTCTGTATGGGCTTGGTTATGTCAAGTGAAAAGTTCTTGGCGCTGCCACTGGCAATGGCAACAATCATGGTTTCTCCCACTGCTCTGGATATTCCCAGTACAAATGAGGCTATGATGCCTGATATGGCACCAGGGATGATAACCTTCAATGTCACTTCCAGTCTGGTGGAGCCAAGTGCCAAAGCACCCTCCCTGATCGAATTGGGAACTGAATTCATTGCATCCTCCGAAAGGGAAGTAACCAGGGGTATAATCATTATACCCATTACAATACCCGGACTGAGAGCATTTTTTGCTTGAAGGCTGGGGATAATGTTCATCAGAAGAGGTGTAACAAAGGAATAGGCAAAGAAACCATATACTATGGTAGGTATTCCTGCCAATAATTCTATGATTGGCTTTACAATCCTCCTGTTTTTTTCAGATGAAAACTCACTTAGATACATTGCAGCTGTCAATCCTATGGGTATAGCCACAAACATTGCAATTACAGAAGTTGTGAATGTTCCGCAAATCAATGGCAAAATACCATATGAAGGGTTTGTGCTCTCGGTTGAGGGAGCCAGTCTGGCACTAAATATTTCAGTTAAGGGAACAGCCTTGAAAAAATGATACGAATCATTAAGCAAGGTAAAAATAATACCAATGGAGACTGTTATTGATATTGATGCGGTTATAAGGAATATGGAAGGTATAAATTTTTCAAATGAGCTGTATTTTCTTCTATCAATTTTTTTTTTGACGTATTCTCTGATATCAACAGGTTCGTTCATAACAAACACTCCTTATTTGGCCTGGAACATATATAACTTAAAGATGAGGAGATTAAAACCTCCTCATCTTTATAAAGAATATATCCATTATATCATAGATTATTTAGCTGCTGTTTCCAAATCTTCCAGGTACCCGTCATATACTGCGTCAGGCAGTGGGGCGAATCCGTTTTCACCTGCAAGTTTTCTTGCTCCTTCTGATGAAAGAACATATTTTGCATAATCAACAACCTGTGGTTTTTCCTTTGCATACCTTACATTCAGGTATGTGAATACAGGACGTGTGAAACCTGCGTATGCAAGATCTTCACCAATTGTATCAAGGCTCGGCTCTACAGGGCCGTTCCCAAAGTCAACCTTTATTGCCTGAAGTTTGTCCTTGTTACCTACGTAGTAGCCAAATCCGAAGAATGCAATTGCATTCTTGTCCTTGGATACCAGGTCAACCAGCGTTGAATATTCCTGCTGGAGATTTACAGTCTTGACCATATCTTGTTTGCCCAGTATGTTTTCAAAGAAGAATTCGTATGTTCCGTGGTTTGAGTTCGGGCCATAGAACTTGATCTCTTCTGAAGGCCAGTCTGACCTGATATCTGACCACAGAACCTTGTCATCTGACTTGAATTTTTCGCTCAGGTACATGTTGACTATTTCTTCTTTCTTCATTTCAGTTGCCCAGTCGTTGTCCTTGTTGATTACCATTGTAAGTCCGTCCAGAGCAAGCTTGAATTCCAGGACATC
>CAYYGK010000223.1:0-4177 GCA_964471145.1 uncultured Eubacteriales bacterium
TATTTGCCCCTGACTTTTTTCAATTATATTTATCAGATTTTCTACACTATATATCCTCTTGTTGTTAACCTTTACTATCATGTCTCCGGCCCTGATACCAGCATCCCTTGCCGGATATGTTCTGAGTCCGCTGCTGATCCTTATATCCGACACACCTACAACCAGTATACCGTCAAGTCTTATCCTTACTCCTATGGTATTGCCGCAAGGTATAATCTTCCTGTTTTCTACAATATCAACCTTCAGGGTTCTTAATGGAATCAGCCCTAGAATCTTTAAATCAAGTACCACGCTGCCTTTTTTTGAAGACTCAAGTTTAATGGGACCGGACAGATTAAGATAACTGCCGTTGGCTTCAATAACGCCGTCATTTAATTTGAGCATATCAGCCCTGTCCGCCTTTATTGAAACTGTAAACGGGCTTCTAAAATTATAGATATGCTCCTGACCTTTAATCAGCGTTATTTCACCCGGGACAACCAGATATGTTTTTAAATATGATAAAAATAGAATTGATAGCAGTACTACAAAAACAAACCTCAATCTATTTTTAATCAAATACCTTTTTATGCCTGAAAACAATTATCCTCACCCTTTTGCCTGCAATAATGTACCTGATAAAGCAAGTGCCACGCCTCGAAAAGGGCGTGACACAAGGCTTTCTAGAGATTAAGTTGTCCCATACCAATACATATTATACAAGCAAAATAAAGCAATGCGTCTGTCACAGAATACCTGTTATTGTTTTGCCTTTAAACTCCTTTCAAGCATTTCTCCGGCATGACGCAGAGATGCTTCTGATTTATCAGACCCGCCCATTATCCTTGCTATTTCCTCAATAATTTCCTTTTCCTCTTTAAGTTTTCTTACTTCAGTTGCCATATGCCCTTTTACCTGTGTTTTTTCAATTCTGTAGTGCGCATCTGCCTTGCATGCAATTTGTGCAAGATGTGTAACGCATATTACCTGATGCCGTTCAGAAATGAACCTGAGTTTATCTCCTACCCTGTTTGCTGTCTGTCCGCCAATTCCTATATCTATTTCATCAAAAATCAATGTGGGTAGTTTGTCTACATCAGCTAGTATTCTTTTTATTGCAAGCATTATTCTTGACATCTCCCCGCCTGAAGCTGTTTTTGACAAAGGCTTAAGCGGCTCCCCGGTATTAGCGGATACCATGAATTCTATGTTGTCAAAACCGTTTTGCGGTATTACGCTATGAATATCATCTGGATTTTTGACAGTCATCTCCATATCAACCTTAAATGAAGCACCTTTCATCTGCAGGTCTTCAAGTTCCGAGCATATTCTTTTTTCCAGGACCTGTGCAGCTTTTTTCCTTTCATCTGAAATCCGGCAGCCAAGCCTGAAGATACTCTCTCTTAGTACAGACATTTCTTTTTCCAGCTCTTCAGTAATCCTGGCATTGTTGATTATTTCATCAAGCTGCTGTTTTGATTTGAGACAGTATTCAAGTATTTCCTTTATAGAAGATCCGTACTTGCGTTTAAGCTGCTGAATAAAGTCTATTCTTTCCTCAACATCATCAAGTTCCTCAGGATTAAACTCTATTATTTCCTTCTGATGTGATATCTCTCTTGTAATATCCTCTAACCTGTATAATATTTCCTTTGTCTCTTCAAGCATTGATACATATACATCATCCATAGCTGATATATCTTCAAGTCCTGATATTACCAGGTTTATCTGGTCGGTTGCAGCTACCTCATCCCTGCTTCCACCTGAAAGCGTCTCAGATATACTGGAAAGTGTAGTCAATATTTTTTCAGAATTTGCAAGAAGCAATCTCCTTCTTTTAAGCTTTTCCTCTTCATCATCCTCAAGCTGCGCCTTTTCTATTTCATCTATCTGATATTTGAGAAGGTCTATTTTCCTCTCTCTGTCCCGAGTGTTACCTGATAATTCTATAAGCTTTCTGTTTTTTCCCCTGTATTCATCAGCATTTTTAACATAATCCTTTTTAAGGCTTTTGATTTTTTCTCCCCCGAATGCATCAAGAAGTTCGACATGGCTCTCGGTCCTTAATAATGACTGGCTGTCATGCTGTCCATGGATGTCAATAAGTTTTTCACCCAGCTGCCTCAAATTGGTGACTGTAACAAGCCTCCCGTTGACCCTGCAGACATTTCTGCCTGCTGCAGTCATTTCCCTTGAAATCAGCAGTGTACCATCATCTTCTCTGTCAACTCCAATCTCCTTAAGTGTTTCAAAAACCTTTTCAGATTCAACGCTGAATATTCCCTCAACCAGTGCTATATCCTGTCCTGTCCTTATTAGTTCACGTGACACCCTCATTCCAAGAAGGGCATTAATTGAGTCGATAATAATGGACTTACCTGCACCGGTTTCTCCCGTTAATATATTCAGTCCTTCTTCAAAATTTATTTTCAGTCTGTCTATAAGTGCTATGTTGCTGATTTCAAGTTGCAAAAGCAAATCAATCACCCCTCTTCATGGTAATTTTCGAAACCTGCAATTCTTTCAAGCTTGTCAGCAAGCTTTTCTGCTATCTTTTCAGCCCGGCATACTATCATCACTGTATCATCTCCCGCAATCGTTCCTGCTATACCCGGCCACTTCATCGTATCTATTGCAGATGCGGCAGCCTGCGCCATGCCCGGCAGCGTTTTAAGAAGCGTTATATTGTTTGCATAGTCGCTTGAAACAAATGACTCCCTGAATACCTTTATGAGTTTTCCGGAAATCGAACTCTCCTTCCTGTCCATTGCAGCGTACCTATACCTGCCATTGTCGGTCATCACTTTTATAAGGCGTAGTTCCTTGATATCCCTGGATACAGTAGCCTGTGTAACTTCCATCCCGCTATCCCTGAGCTTTTCGGCAAGTTCTTCCTGTGTCTCAATAGCATTGTTATCAATTATGTCAATTATTTTGGCATGCCTGTCATATTTCATCTACAATAAATCCTCTCCCCTGTAATATATCTTGCTTCTTAGTACATCAAAGAAGCTTTTTGTCCGGCATTTCATAACCCTGGTGCTGTAAGGCGATTTCTTTATGGTGACAATATCTCCCCCTCGTGTTTCGTAACCCTTCTGTCCGTCTATCGTTACCATTGCTTCATGCTTGTAATTTTCCTCCACTACAGCCTTTATAACTCGGCTTGCGTCAGCTATAAATGACCTTGTATATAGGATATGCGGACATATCGGGGTAACTATTATCATGTCCGTATCCGGTTCCACAATAGGCCCCCCTGCAGACAGGGAATATCCAGTCGAACCGGTCGGGCTTGATATTATCAGGCCGTCTCCCGGAAAGACATCTACAAACGTTTCATTTATGTAGGTGCTTACATGGAGTATCCTGGAAAGCGCCCCCCTCGAAATAACGGCGTCATTCAATGCGGTATCCCTTCCAATAACCTCGTTATCCCTTAGTATTTGAATATCCAGCATCATTCTCTGTTCTATGCTGAATTCATCACACATTATACACCTTGCCGCAGAATCAATCTCGTTCTTGTCGATATCAGTTAAAAAACCCATTCTCCCAAGGTTTATGCCCAGAACAGGTATGCCTTTCTTGTAGACCATTCTGGCAGTCTTAAGAAATGTTCCATCTCCGCCAAGGCATACTACCGCTTCAGTATCTTCAAGTATATCGCCGGCCTTAATATTAATGCCGTCAATGCTTATTTTCTTAAACATATCCGGAGGCACAATTACTACAGCCCCCATTGAGCTTAAGGATACGGCAAGTTTGCGTGTGTAAAAACAGTCTTTATCACGTTCAGTATTTGTATGAATTCCTATTCGTTTCATAAACTGATTCCTTCCGTCATTTATGAACATGCTTTTCCATATTATACATCAAAAATGAACTCTATAACATACTTTTGCTCGTTCATAGCATATGGTGTGCCTCAAGCACAGTTTTTTCGGCTGTTTCTTTTAAAACTGATTCAGTTTCTCCCTGTTTTGACAAATATATAAGATATTCAATATTACCCTCCGGTCCCTTAATGGGCGAATAAGTTATTCCTTTTATGGCAAGTCCGGATTTAAAGGCAATTCCCATTATGTTCTGCAAAACCTCACTGTGTGTCCTGCTGTCCCTTACCACCCCTTTTTTCCCGACCTTCTGTCGGCCGGCTTCAAACTGGGGTTTTATAAGGCAAACCATTTCACCATTT
>CAYYGK010000224.1:0-4098 GCA_964471145.1 uncultured Eubacteriales bacterium
TGCGAACCCAGAAGAACCGGGAAGCCACCATCTTCTACAAGTGGTGGTAGTTCACTATCCCAACCATTTATATCAAGTAAATTGTTAAATGGAAGCTCAATAACATCCTTCTTCGCATATATTGATAGGTACCATTCAGGTTTGTGAATATATATAAAACGAATATCGTAATCACTATCCGGTGATTCAAATCCCCATCCTCTGCTACCGGATTCAATGGCATAAAAAATCTTGATGTTATGACTTTTTTCAATCTCACTAAGTTTGTTAATGATAATTTCCTTCAATACCCCCACCATGATCATCAAGTGAAATCAGCTTTTTAAATACGTTAAGAACCATACCTTATCTTTACCACCCTTACAATTCCCATACCTGGTTCCACCTTGAATTTATGCTGCTTTTCCTCCATACCTTCTGACGATTCAACTATGTTTATGTAAACTGTGCTTTTTATATCAGTTGCTTCAATTTCAATTATGTCACCATCTACTACAGGTATGGTGAGCTGCTTATTTGTAAATCTTTTGACGTATTCTCCATTTCTGAGGACCTCAATCTCCGGGCACTGCTGCAAATGCAGCAGTTTAAGGGAAATGCTTCCATGGGTATAAAGGTATTCCTCTTTTCCTAGAACGTTTCCGTACAGTTCATCTTCCAGATTAAGAAGGGATCTTGCCTTTTTGTTGGTCAACACTCCCTGAATGCACAGCAACATGCCTAAAAGGATACAAGTCAGTATTGTCAATATGCGTTCAAAAGATTTACCCTTTATATGAATCATATTATTATTCTGAAACAATACTTATCGGTATATACATTATTGTCAGCAGGAATCTCCGGCTGTGTATCCTGTTGAGAAGGCAATGGTAAGATTATATCCTCCGGTATATCCGTCAACATCCAATATCTCTCCTGCAAAAAACAGCCCCTTAATGAGCTTTGATTCCATCGTTGAGGGTTCAACCTCCTTTATGTCTATGCCTCCTGCTGTGACAACCGCTTCACTTATAGGCCGTGTTCCGGTAATGTGAAGTGTGAAATCCTTAAGAAGTGATACCAGTACAGCCCTCTCTTCCTTTGTTATCTGATTGACAGGCTTATCTTCGGGTATTTTTGAAAGCTTGATGATTACCGGTATCATTTTCCTGGGAAGGATACTGTCAAGGGAATTTTTGAACTGTTTTCTTGAGTACTCTTCAAAATCCCTTATAAGACGCATATCAAGCTTTTCTGGATTAAGGGCCGGCTTTAAGTCTATATGCAGTGTTATCTGGTTTTTATTGTTCAAAAGATGCCTGCTTCCGCTCAGAATAACAGGACCGGAAACACCAAAGTGAGTAAAGAGCAGTTCACCAAAGTCTGAGTATACTGTCTTCCTGTTACTCATGAATTTTACAGATATGTTCTTTAAGGTAAGGCCCTGCAGGTTTTTTACAAAACCTTCCCGGGTAACAAGCGGAACCAGTGAGGGTTGTGGTTTTACAATAGTATGCCCCATTTTTTCTGCCATCCTGTAACCGTCTCCGGTTGAGCCTGTTTTAGGGTATGAAAGACCACCGGTAGCAAGTATTACCGTACTGCTTTTAAAGCTTTTTTTATTTATAGTTTCTATTCCAGAAACTCTGTTGTTATCGGCTGTGATCCTTTCTACTGATGTTGAATTTAATATTGTGACTCCTGCTTTTTTGCAAATCCCGATAAGTGTTTTTACAACTTCCTCCGCTCTGTCGGATGCCGGAAAGACTCTTCCTCCCCTTTCAACCTTTGTGGGGAGCCCGTTTCTGTTTAGAAGTGATATGATATCACGATTTGAAAAATTGTAAAAAGTTGAATAAAGGAACGTGCCGTTACCAGGTATATTGCTTATCAGATCCTCAATGTCGGTATCATTTGTTATGTTACAGCGGCCTTTTGCGGTTATTGATAATTTACTGCCTGGTGATTTGTTCTTCTCTGTAAGAAGTGTTTTACGGCCTCTCCGGGCAGAACGGGCTGCTGCCATTAGCCCTGCCGCTCCTCCTCCTATAACAATTGTATCGAAATAACTGTCATTATTAATTTCTGCCAACTAGTCCTCCCTCAGAGTGGTACTGCCGTAAAGGTCCTGTTTTTCGTACACCTGATATTCATCCCATATCTTTTCAAGTTTCTCAAACATCTTGTATACATGCTCCTTCTTTCGTGTTCCAACTGCTACTATAAGGGCATTTATAACGCTTAGAGGGGCAACAAGAGAGTCTGCAAAGGATACCATGTCACTCCTGGCAAGAAGCTGATAGTGGGAGTGTTCAGCAAGGGGTGATTCGATGCTGTCGGTAATAGCTATTGATGTTGCACCCTGGCTTTTTACAAACTGCATAGCCTTAATAGTCCTTTTTGAATACCTGGGAAAACTTATTCCTATGACTAAATCACCTGTTCGGGCATTTACTATCTGCTCGAACATTTCACTTACACTGGTGGTATGTACAAGCCTTACATTATCGAAAATGAGATTGAAGTAAAACCCCAGGAAACTCGCCAGGGGTGCCGAACTTCTTACTCCCAGGATGAATATCTTGTTTGATTTAAGTATATTTTCGACTATTGTATTGAACTGCTCCTTGTCTGTATCCTCAAGGGTCTTCTTTATTTTGTCCATATCTGATAGAAGGACGCTTTTTAATATATCCTCTTCGTCTATCCTCTTCTGTGACACTTCTATCCTCTGAACCGAGGTCAGCTTGCTTTTTATAAGCTCCTGCAGCAGCTTCTGGAGTGTAGGATAACCATCATATCCCAGCTCATTGGCAAACCGAACAACTGTCGATTCACTTACACCGACCATCTTGCCCAGTTTTGCAGCAGTCATATAAGCGGCTTTATCATAGTGATTGGCAATGTAGTTTGCTATAAGCTTTTGCCCTTTGCTTAAATCGTCCATTCTCTCATATATTCTTCTTAACAGGTCCTTTGCCTTCTGTTCCAATGTTAAATACACCCCTTAAAGTCCTTATGTGATATAACATATAATATATTTATAGTATAAAAAAATCAAGAACCTTGTCATTACAGCAATCTTTATAGCCTGAATGGAACATAATAATTCTTATGAACCAAAAAGACGGAGATTGGTAATGATACAGATCGATGACGCAGGCAGCGGAAGTTTTGTTGGAGGAACGTGTATTGGTGTTTACAGGCCTGAATCAAATGAATACTACTTTGATATTATTCCTGTCAGGCTTTACAATGTTCAAAACATTAAAAAAAAGAAATATCTTGACTATGTTGTAGACATAGTCAGAAAAGCCTTCCTCCTGCTTGAGGTGCAGCGGGGGGAGACAATCGAGATATGCAGGGGATATATGTTTGAGCTTCTTAGAAAATGGCTTGACGGCAAAGGTCATACATGGTACCAAACCCATATAACCGGACATGTTCAGGATATAGTGGAGAAGAACTTTGCACTTTATACGGTAAGACTTGGTATACCTATGCACTATATCAAATACACGAAATACCCTTTCCATTTTCACAAACTTCTAAGATGGGTATTTGCAGACTTTGAAAACCGTATCCGGCACTGCAAGGTTGGATGGAACTGCTGGCAGAAAATCCGGCATGTGAGGCCCGGTATAACATATACTGAAATGAAATACCCTCACATGGTATGTCTTAAGTGCGGCAAGTCTATTGAACCTGGGGAGAGAATAAAACAGCTTACATATAAAAGCAACAAAGAGAACTATATCTATCTTCATGAGAACTGTTAAAAAGCCCGGGCAGTTTTTGCCCGGGCCATTGCCTTTTTTAGATAATTATCTACACCGGATGTGTCATGTTCTCATAATCAACATTTTCTGAATCAATCCTGTATTTCTGTGCCTGCCTGTACTTGAAAAACTTTTCTGCAACCGGCGGGAACAGTCCATATGAAAGAATGTCTTCATCCTGCTCCATGTATTCCTTCATCTGGTTTTTGATGTTTTCCAATTCGGGCTCTATAAGGTCTGCCGGCCTGCATGTAATGGACTCTTCTCCTTTTAGTACAATTTCCTTGATTCTTTCCGGAATTGGTGCAGGAGTTTTTCCATATTCACCTTTAACCAGTGC
>CAYYGK010000225.1:0-4079 GCA_964471145.1 uncultured Eubacteriales bacterium
TTTAAAAAAGGTGAAAAGCGGTGCCGCAGCTAAATCAGAGTCATATATGTGCCCCGCTTTTTGATTTTAGAAATTAGCAAAAAAAAGAGAAAACGTCCACATAAGCCTTATAAAAGGGCTAATAATAATATAAGTGAACTACTTTTTCACAGGTACACTCATAAGCGCTTTGGTCAGTATATCCTCGTCAAACGAACAGAGAATTTTAACCATAGCATCATTATCCCAGTCAGTAATTTTCCTGGTTGTCCTGACACTCTTTTTAAGTATGCTGGATGCAAGTTTTGTGAGCGAAAGAGCCAGTTTGTTCATCAAACTAAAATTTTGATAGGCATTCCTGTCAACCGTCATGTTGTCATCTTCATCGAAATTCGAATCAAGATGCCAGTGAAGCTGGTTTTCCACTGATTATTCCGACTTCGGGATATAAAAATACCTATATCTAATTTTACTCCTCAGAGCTGACACACTCCACGGCGAATTGAATTTCTGATGTATATTTGGTATAATTTTAATAATAAATGCGTTAGATAGCATGCCCAATTATGGTTTAGAAAGGCTGTTATTAAATATTATAGTCTTATACTCAAGGGGTGTATTCTCAATGTTCACAGTATTCTTATTAGATGACGAACCTTGTTCACTTAAGGGAATATATGAAATTTTTCCATGGGATGATTATGACATGGATGTGATAGGTCAAAGCTTGAATTCCATGGAGGGGCTGGAAGAAATCCTTGAAAAAAAACCCGATGTTGTTTTTACTGATATAAGAATGCCTGAACTTACAGGAATTGAGCTTATGAAAAAAGTTAAGGAAGTCCGGGAAGATACAGAGTTTGTTTTAGTAAGCGGTTTTGCGGAGTTTGAATACGCAAAAAACGCACTTAATCTGGGAGCCTTTGATTATATTTTAAAGCCTCTTCAAACGGAAGAAACAGACAAGGTCATAAAAAAGTTATTCGTTCATCTTGATAATAAAAGGATTGTCAGAGATACAGAAATTTTTGAGGATATGGCAACCCAGGGAAAGAGCATATATCAGGTTTTCAATGATGCACATAAAAGAATTAAGGAAAAGTATTATCAGCCTTTCCTTTTTTATTTTGATAAAGAGGGCATGTACAAAAGAGTTAAAGACTATATATCCAAGCTTACGGACAGTATTTATGAATTGAAACCCGGGAAGGATGTTTATTTTTTCATACTGAATACAGGTTCAGCTTTAGAAAAGGATATAGAAAATGAATTTCAAAGCGCCCTGGGATTCTGGGCAGGTATTGGAAGAACTCATGAGGGGGATGAAGAAATATCTGTATTGATAAGAGAATCTTTTTATGGAGCTTCTGACAGGTTCATATATAAAACCCAGGGGTTTTACCCATATAAGGGTAGAAATCCCCATATAATCGCAACTAAGCTTGATCAGCTTAAATGCTTTATTAAAAAAAGAATGTACAGTAAATTAATTGAAGAAACCAAAATTCTTCCGTCTTTCTTTATTGAAAACAATCTGGGTATGGAAGACCTGGAACAGTTGTGGAATCAACTTGCTGCAAAATTTAACCAAAACAAGGCTTTTGAAGAAACAGATATCAATTATATGGACTGTTTTCAATTAATGAACCGTTTTGAAACCATTCAATCCATGTTCAATTATATAAAGGAAACAGTTGAAGAAGTGGTGAAAATGAAAGAGCAGCATGACCTTTCACATATACAGGCAAACATAAACTTCAAAGACCTACTGGCTTATATAAATGACCATTACAAGGAAGAAATCGTGCTCAAGGAGCTGGCCGGAAGGTTCCATATTAATCATACCTATTGCAGTGAGCTTTTTAGAAAATATGTGGGGATAACTTTTAATAAATACCTCACATCTTTAAGAATGAAAATGGCAAGAAGCCTCCTTGATGAAAGCAGCCTTTCGGTTGATGATGTTTGCTACAAAGTAGGATATAAGGATTATTTTCATTTTATTAAGGTATTTAAAAAGTTTTATGGAATAACACCCTCTAAATACAAAAAAAGATAGCTTCGGAGGCAAAAAATATGAGCTTTAAAATTGTTAACATAAAGCTTAAATATCAGTTAATAATCCTGATAGCTATAGCCTTGCTCATGACGATACTGGTACAGTTTTTTTATTATTATCGTTTCCACCTTCTGATACAGGAAAAAGAAAACATATCAAACCAGAACATAATGATACAGGTTGAAGAAAATCTGTCTGCATCAGCAAGCGCAATGAAAAAAGCAGCATTTGCCATTTCATATGATTTCTATGTGCAACAGTATCTTATTGAAAATCAGCCGTTGAAAAGAATTGAGCTAAATAAAATCGTATCCGGAATAATGAATTATGTAAGCTCATCCTCAAACAGTATAAATGACATACTCCTTATGGACAATAAAGAACGTAAAACAAGCCTTATCTCAGGCTATAACTATAAGCTTAGCAATACATTGATAGAGTTATACGAAAAAAACGCTGAATATTTTCGCAAAGGTAATTATTGCTCTGTGCTGCGAAATGATGACAATGAACTCTGCTTTGCATATCTGCTTCCAGTATATTTGATTGGTGATGAAAAAAAAATCGGCTTGTGCATAATTGTATGCAAGCTCGACTTTATGCAGGAACTCATTAAAAAAATTTCCCTTACGGAAAATTCACTTTTTCTTATTACCGATGCAGAAAACACAGTTGCAGCTTCAAACAACCTGCAGTTAAGAGGAGAAACTCCAGATGAACTTGAGTTAACTGATTACGAGGACGGCAACAGGCAGATTTCCTATAAAAACAATAAATGCATGCTTTATTATCACGGAATACCGGAAACAGGCTGGAAAATCATAAACATCACTCCTCTTAATGACCTGACAATTGACATGAAAACTGTTACAAACTTCGGTATAAAAATCGGGATTGTGTTTACAGTCCTTATTATAATTACAGGTTTTATCTTCATAAGAAGCATAACCTTACCAGTAAATGAATTAATATACTTTATGGAGCATATAGGCAAAAACAACATAAACAGCCGTATTCCTTACTTTACTTCAAATGAGATAGGTAAACTGTCCTGTTATATAAACAAAATGCTGGACAATATTGAGGAAATGACCAACAAGGTTATGAATGCTAAAACCACTTTATATGAAACACAGCTTGCACACAAACAGGCTGAACTGATTGCATTTCAGAGTCAGATAAATCCACATTTCCTTTATAACACTCTTGAATGTATAAGAAGCATTGCCTTCAGTCATAATATGAAAAGCATTGTAGACATCTCTATTTCAATGGCCAAAATTTTCAGGTACAGCATAAAAGGAGGAGACTATGTTGAGGTAAGGGATGAAGTGGAATGCATAAGTGATTATCTAACTATTATGAAAATAAGGCATGAAAATAGATTTAAATTCACCATTGATATTCATGAACAAATATATGGGAAAAAAATTCTGAAAATGATACTCCAGCCATTGGTTGAAAATGCCGTGTTTCATGGCCTTGAACAGAAAAACGGGCAGGGGAGCCTTATGATAACAGGACGCTTTATAGAAGGTAGTTCTGCCATCCGCTTTGAAATAACAGACAGCGGAAAAGGAATAGCACCGGCGGAGCTTACTACCATACGGAAATACATCAGTGCTCATACAACAGGCGATTTGAACAGAAATAAAAGATGCCTTGGCCTGATTAACATAAGCCGCAGGATACGATTATTCTATGGAGTAAATAGCTCATTTGAAATATTCAGTAAATTAAATGAAGGGACAAAAGTAGTATTAGTTTTACCTTTAGCTTAAACCAAATTTACCACAAAAACCAAAAAATAAGACATACTATATTCTTTTTTTATTGCTTATAATTAAACAAAATGAACAAGATTATTTTCATAATGGGGAGAAAAATAATTGATGAAAAAGGAAGTAGCACTTAATTCAGTATATACATGTTCCCAAGAACCTGAGTTTAGGTTCAAAAGGCTTTTAAAAAATGTCATCAGCAACAAGTATATATACCTTCTCCTGTTGCCAGGGCTTCTCTCCTATATTATATTTGCCTA
>CAYYGK010000226.1:0-4077 GCA_964471145.1 uncultured Eubacteriales bacterium
GCATTATATAGAGTTGTTGTCACCTGGCAGATACCGCCACCGATATCATCTATCAGCTCATGCCCTATTATAACCGGGGCTTTCACATACCCGTTCTCTTCTGTCCTGGGGCCAAGTGCCAAATCCATCGAAAAAACATCCCCCGGGAGAAGAACAATACCTTTTAGCTTTTTGCAGGCAGTCAGGATATTATGACTTCTGTTTTCAGCTCCATTATTATATAGAGTAGAGTATCTTGAATGTATAGCATCAATTTCTGATATTCTCCCAGTGGTTATTTTCGGCTCTATTTCATCAACCGGTATTTCCAAATCGTCAAAATTTCTTTCTGTAAGCCTTTCCTCAAGAATGCTGTAAGTCTTCTCAATGTCCATTTTCCGACCAGTTATATGCTTTTGAATAATTACCTTTTTATCTATTATTTCAATATGTGCATCTTCTAATTCTCTGTCTATGTTTTTTGATATTTCATTAATTTCAGCCATTAAAATTTCAGAATTATAACCGTTTTCCACTGCTATGTCCACAGGTTTTAAAACACACCGTATCAGTTCTTTTATTCTGTCAAAAAGGGATCCATTTCTTCCATAACTGTATGCTTTTTCTATTACATCATCAATTTCAAATGAATATGCTATTTCATTCATGTTAAGTACCCGGAATGAATTGTCATACCTGAGTTTAATACTGATATTGCCATAAGCTTCATTGAGCTCTTCCGATACTTTTACATGTGCAGTTTTTTTGGTTGTGTTATTCAACGAAATGCCTTCAACATGCACGCCGTAAATTATCCTGTTTCCATACAGCCTGCTGTATACATACAATGTCACCGAAATAAAAGCAACAGCTGCTATTGATAATAATGCTGCAATCCAACGCTTATTTACTACAACTGACAATATAAATTCCTCCGCAGTCTGCTAAGAACCCATTCTATTTATATTCTGCCATTGTGTATTTATTTCAATCATTTCTGTATCATCTACTGCCTGGCTTATGGTCCTGCGCATGTCAAGAGAATCCTCAGAATGCATAATGTCTTCCAGTACAGGTCTTGTTTTGGGATGCTTTGCTACAAATAGCGTGCAGCAATCCTCAAACGGCAGTATTGATGTTTCATAAGTTCCGATCCTTCGTGCAATTTCAACTACTTCATTCTTGTCCATACCAATAAGCGGCCTGAAAACAGGTATGTCCACTGCAGAATTTGTAACTAAAAGACTTTTAAGTGTCTGGCTTGCAACCTGGCCCATACTTTCTCCGGTAATCAATGCATCTATTCCCCTTTTCCGGGATATCTTCTGCGCTATTTTCATCATGAATCGCCTCATTATTATTGTACCCTCTTCATCAGGGCATTTTTCCTTTATTGATAGCTGTATATCCGTAAAAGGCACGATGTGCAGCATTATCCTGCCGCAATAAAGCGACAGGCTTTTTGCCAGCTTTAAAACCTTATCCTTTGACCTTTCACTTGTATAAGGATAACTAAAAAAATGCACAGCCTCAATACATAATCCTCTCTTGGCCATCATCCATCCTGCTACAGGACTGTCAATACCGCCTGAAAGCAGAAGCATTGCCTTCCCGTTTGTTCCGACAGGAAGACCGCCAAATCCGGGTATGACTTCTGAATATAGATATGCTTTGTCCCTTATTTCAACAAATACCGTAAGCTCAGGGTTGTGAACATCAACAGATAATCCGCTTACACTGTCAAGTATTTCGGCGCCCAGTCTGCTGTTAATCTCAGGAGACTTCATAGGAAAAGACTTGTCGGCACGTCTGGTTTCTACCTTGAATGTGCTGTATCCCTCTCTGTCAATGATGTCAACAGTAATCTCCAGTGCAGTATTTCTTATGCTTTCATAACTCTTCTCTGTACTGTATACAGGGCTTAATGATACAATTCCAAACACATGCGATACTGCTTTTATAGCATTGTCAAATTCTGAGCTGTCTTTCGGAAACACAAACACTCTTCCCCGGGATGAGGTGATTCTCTTTATTTTGAGTCCTGACAATGCAGATTTGATATTATCAACAAGGGTTCTTTCAAAAAAACCCCTGTTAAGCCCTTTTAGCATCATCTCACCACATCTTGCCATTAGTATTCTGTCCTGCAATTGCTTATCACTCCTTCACATTCCTAAAGCCCGAAGCTTCATATATGTTTCTACTAAGGCTTTTGATACCTTCTTTATCTGTTCCAAAGTATTAAACGAAGAAAAGCTGAACCTTAGTGCTCCTTCAACTATTTTCTTATCCAGTCCCATGGCTTTTAATACGTGACTCCCTTTATCATGCCTTGAGTGGCAGGCAGAGCCTGTTGATATAAATATATTGTTCTGTTCAAGATGATGAAGTATTACCTCGGAACGGATTTCCGGAAAAGATATATTAAGTATATAGGGTGACGAGTTATCCTTACTTATCAGCACTGCATCACCTATGTTTCTGAGAAGAAATCCTTTGAGTTCTTTCCGAAGTTTTTCAGCATGACAAGAAGTTTTATCCATGTTTTCAAACGTTATTTCAACAGCCTTTGCAAATCCTGCAATGCCTGATACGTTTTCAGTTCCTGAACGGACACCTTTTTCCTGTCCTCCGCCTGATACTATAGGAGCAATACGGATACCGCTGCTTACATACAATGCCCCGATGCCCTTTGGCCCATGTATCTTGTGTGAACTGAAAGACATAAGGTCAATACCGTATTCTTCAGGAAACAAGCGCATTTTCCCATAAGCCTGAACAGCATCAGCATGCAGTACAGTTTCTGGATTCTTGCTATTGCAAGCATTACATACTTTCTTCATGTCCTGTATTGCACCTGTTTCATTGTTTACTGCAGCTATACTGACAATAATTGTTTCAGGCCTTATAATATGGGACAGCATTTCAATATCTACAGTTCCTTTGCCGTCAACATCAACATAATCTGTGCTTAAACCCTGTGATTCAAGGTTTTTTAAAATTTCAAGAACAGAAGGATGCTCTATTCGTGATGTAACTGCATGGTTTCCTTTTCTTCTATTTGCATTTATATACCCTGTCAATGCAAGGTTGTTTGACTCAGTGCCTCCGGAAGTGAAGAATATGTTTCTTGCATCAGTATTTATTGAACAGGCAACTTTTTCTCTTGCACCTTCTATTAACCTCTCTGCTTCTAAGCCTTTCCTGTGCAGAGATGAAGGATTTCCATAATGAATCCTGCTTACACGATGGACTATGTCGGCAACTTCATCATACGGCTTTGTTGTTGCGGCATTATCCAGATATATTTCACTGTCTGTCAATTCAATTCCTCCCTGATTTATTGTAACCAGTGATGCAATGCCCAACCTATATAATAACTGATATTCTATCACATCGAAGATACAGGGTACAAACAGTGAAAAATTACCTAATTCATTTCAAGATCAATTATGTAGGAATACCATGTTTTTTTATTACCGTCAGTCATATCATAGACTTCCAGTCCGTAATCAAACCCATCATTGTTTTTACTTTTCTTCACAACTTTTCCCCTGAATACAAACTTTCTTTTTTCATCAATTTTAATTTCAGTATTCAGCATGTCTTCGGTCATTACATCCTCACTGCATGATATCTTAACAGCATCCATACTCGCTTTCTTAACGACAACTGGTACCACATCAGAAACACCAATAATCTTTACTTCACCCATAAGGCTTACATTGAACCTTTTAGTTTTCCTGCAGCCCTTCATCTTTTCAATGATTTCTACATCTGCTTCAAATACAAGTGGGCTTTGACTGTCTATAGAAGATACTGTTGCGGAAATAACATAGTCTTCCCCCTGTGGGTCATTCCTGAAAACAATATAGTCACCGTTTTTTATCTCAGGTGAAGAAAGATCATCTTCCTGTTTTACTTTAAATTTTGTTTCTCCAACCGATGTTACCTTCATTTTGATTTCCTTGAAAGATTTGAAATGCTGTAAGATGACTTCACTGCCATTTTCAAGGACCTTTGATGGATTCTTCGTACTGAAACCGAATAGTCCAGGACCATCATCGAGTTTAAAAGCACCCATTGAACCGACCCCCC
>CAYYGK010000227.1:0-4017 GCA_964471145.1 uncultured Eubacteriales bacterium
ATGAAATTTTCCATATCTTATCACAAATTTATCCATGGCGTCAACCTCTTTTTTGAATATTTATAATTTACAAGGGCATGTTACTTTTTTCGACATTTTTCGATACGGCCTGCTTATATTTCAGGTATCACATTTGAACATACCACTGAATAATATGGAACAGATAATAATACATACGGTGGTACATATGCTCTATATGGCAAGGGAAGGTGATACGCCATTTACAATAGCAAATAAATTCAACGCTACCGTAAATGCAATCCTTGAAAGCAATGCAATATGCAACCGGGAACACATCTCTGAAGGTACACTGCTGAGCATTTCCCAAAAGCGGGGGGCTTCCTGGTGCGGAGCAATACCATATTATATAACACAGCCTGGGGATACACATGAACTTATTTCCTCCCGTCTGGGCATAAGTCATGAACTCCTTAAAAAAAGGCTTCCTCTTTTCCCATTCACAGAAATACCAGTCATACACAACCCTCTTCCACCCGATAAACTATACAATAAGTGGAACAGGGCAGGGAAAAGTCCTCCTTCAATTTTAAGCCCTTCTGTTATACATAACACTTTATATGAAGGTTCTTTTATGTGGGAAGCAAACGGAGAAGAATCCCTTGAATACCTTGAAAAACTGCTGACCCACAGGTGTGATGATGTGCGCCTTTATTCTGCAGTCAGCCTGGGGCGGCTTGCAGGAAGGCATTCTTTGCGTGCTTTGAGAAAGACAAAAGGTGATAAAAACCCTGCGGTAGCAAGAATAGCTGAATTTGCAGCAGATCGTATCAGACTGGCTGCCCGGGGAATGAAACGTGTGCACATACTTTCGGTGGACAATTTGCTTCTTGATGCTCCATCGCAAAAAGAACCCTGCGTTCCCCTTAAGAAGGGGGAGCGACTTGTAGTTCTCCAGTGGCACATACCGGGTATTTGCATACTTGACTATGTACAGGTTCAAAAGACAGGGCAATGCGGATTCCTTCCCAGGTACCTTTACGGTGAAACCGCACTTATTTGAAATGTGCCTGCCTGTACCTGTCCGGAGAGCCTGTCCATCAGAACAGCCATCTGAGCACGCGTCATAACATCATACGGCCTGAACCATTTGTCAGGGTACCCGGTGAACACCCCTGCGCCGGCCATCCTTGTTATCGCATTGTATGACCATGTGAGTTCCATTGAGTTGACATCACGGAAATACACCGGTTCCCAGCTGTCATTATCTATACTGACCAGCCTGTCCAGCATTATAGCCATCTGCTGCCTTGTAAGTACAGCGTCAGGGCAGAAACGCCCATTGCCGGTGCCCTTGATAATACCGTATTCCGCAGCGGCAGCTATTTCATTACGGGCCCAGTGCCCGTTGGTATCAGAAAAATACGTTTTTTCTGTATCAGATGCTTTAACTCCAAGCATTCGCACAAGTACTGCTGCTGCCTGTGCCCTGGTCATATGCAAGTCAGGAGCGAATACCGACCCTCCTGTCCCCAGCATAAGGCCTTTTTCCTGAACTGCCAGGATGGAATCCCTGGCCCAGTGTGCCTGTATGTCAGCATAGTATGTTCCTGTAAGCCATAGTCCAAAATATTCCCAGGTCCCTTTAGGCTCATGCCCGAGGCTCCAGCTCCCGGTACCCTTGAGATTGTATTTCTGCACCAGCCCCAGCTTGTATTTTAATGAATCCTCATTTTCATACCATATAGTATAGCTTCCGCTCTCAAGTGAACCTTCCCCTTTATCGTAGCACTGCCCTTCAGGTATAGCGACCTCAGCTACAGGTGTCCTGCTGCTGCCGTCAAAACGTGTTTTTCCGTTAAACCTTGATATAAGGTCTTCTATGTATACAGAGCCAAGCCCCCTGCCACCAGCCCCGTTCACCCAGTACCTCCCATAGAAGGGGATTCCAAGGACTATCTTGTCTGCAGTAACCCTGGAAAGTGCATACTTTACCGAATCCTCCGCATAACCATAGCTTGCAACCGGCCCCGGGGCACTTCCCCTGTAACTTTCATCATATGCCATTATCATAAGGTAGTCGCTGTACCGGGCAAGCCCTTTATAGTCATATGAACCCGCCCAACCCTTTGTAGAACCTGCAGGGTTTGCTGCTACCGCTACCGCAAGGATTGTGCCTTCAGGCATCTTTCCCCTGAGCAGCCTTACAAATTCGGTCAGATTGTCCCTGTCAGCTTCCGTCAGGTTTTCAATATCCACATTAACCCCGTCCAGGCCGTATGCCTTGACGGCATCCGCCACATTCGATGAAAGCTTTTCCCTGTTTTGCAGTGCTTTTCTTCCCCTGTATCTGTCCCAGTGGTTGCTGAGCATAGGCACTACTTTTATGCCCCTTTCATGCATTCCTGTTACAAATTCAGACTTGAGACTGTCTGTTATATTCAGATTTCCATCCCAGGATATATTGAAATATGAGGGAGCCACTTCATCGAGCTGCCCTTTGGCCCTGTCAACATGTGAAAAATAATCACTGGTGTCACCAAAATATATATATGACATATTAAATTTCCTTGACCCGGCATTACAATATGATGTATACATAAAAAATATACATAATATTATAGAAAGAGTTATGGTTATTGTTTTCCTCACACTTATATTCCTTTCTTTCTACTCATTACTTTTTAATTGTACATCATTTTTTAGGATTTTCAATAGATATTATGTTAACTTTCTGTTTCATTATCCTGCTCCACAGACAAAAAGCGGGTTTCAACTTTTTAAAAGTTTTACCCGCCTTTTTTCTATTGGCTTCGCACCCAGGCAGCGGCCTTCCTGACCATTGCAAGGTGCTTTTCATCTACCCTGTTTGTCCCATGCGTCCTGCTCATATAGAAATGTATGCAGAAATGACCGTTGAAGTTGTTTCCTTTCACGGCATCAAAATTATATCCATAGTTATAACCTGCACTTCTTCCACTGACATATGCACCTTCACTGTATTTATCAACCCCTGCATGCGGCATGCAGTTCATTGAGGCTGCAAACTTCTGCCCGCCAACAGTTACGGTTATCGGCCTTCTCTCCCAGCTCCATTTTCCCCCGCTGGCTTTTAGCATGGCTGCCGTATCAGCCCTGGTAAGAGGCTCGCAGTCAGCGTGGTTTGTGCCATATGTCCTTTTTACCCTGAAGCTTATACCGGTTTCCACATCGTATACTGTCGCAACAGAGCCCCTCCTGAATATGTCCTCTACCCCATTAAACCAAGGCATAAGACAATTGTCATCCCTTACATCTGAGGACCTTGAAACAGCTTCAACCACTTTTTTATTATTTTGCAACTTAAGCGTTGCTATAAGAGCGAGCGTGTTCGCTCCGGCAATACCATCAACCTTAATACCATGGTTTTTCTGCAGCTTCTTTACAGAGTTTTCGGTTATACTACCGTAATACCCCGTTGTGCCTGCGTTGAAAAATCCCAGCTCCCGCAAATCCTTCTGCAGGCTGACAACATCATCCCCCCTGCATCCTTTCTTTAACACCATACTTCCTGTCTTGAGTTTCTTCTCCAGTACGGATATTGTCTTGTCCCCTGCTATTCCGTCTACATACAGGCCGTTTTCCTGCTGGAACTCCTCAACTGCTTCCTCGGTTATACTGCCATAATATCCTGTGGCATTGGCATCAAAATATCCAAGCTGCTTCAAGTCCTGCTGAAGATCCCGTATAAAGCTTCCCTTCATACCCTTTTTAAGAAGCCTGCTTTTTTCCACGGCAGAATTTATAGCACTTAAGGTATTGCTGCCTGCCATGCCGTCAATATAAAGCCCATTGTCCTTCTGGAACCTCCGTACCGAATTCTCAGTTATGCTGCCGTAATACCCAGTGGATTTGGCGCTGAAATACCCAAGTTCCCTGAGGTCATCCTGGAGCTGTCTGACTGCAGAACTTCTCTGACCTTTTTTCATAAGGGTGGAAGATGCAGAAACAGACAGAGGATTAACTGCAAGATATATAACCAGCACCAGAGAAAAAAACACAATTAATTTGGCCTTTTTT
>CAYYGK010000228.1:0-3985 GCA_964471145.1 uncultured Eubacteriales bacterium
TGCTGTACAATACCTGTGCCCGGCAGTGACAAACCCATTGCCCGCGCTGCTTCAAGTACCAGGCGCAAATCCTTTTGCTCATGCTTGACCATAAAACCGGGGTTGAAATCCCTTTTAGCGATTTTGGGACCAAAGACTGAAAGCAGAGCTGATTGTGCCATGCCTCCCGATAGAGCCTCTATAAATTTCTCAAGGTCAATACTGGCTTTTGAAGCGAAAACCAGGCCTTCACATATGCCCATCAAAGTCGCCGAACATACAATCTGGTTTCCCAACTTGGTTGTCTGTCCTGCACCGGACCCTCCAAAATAATTAATTTTTTTACCCATAGCCTCAAAAACAGGGATGCTTTTTTCAAAAACCTCTTTATCTCCTCCTGCAAATATGGTCAGTGTTCCTTCAATCGCTCCCTTTTCTCCACCACTCACAGGTGCATCCAGCATTTCTACGCCTTTTTCCTTGAGACAGGCTGATATTTTTCTTGTAGCTTCGGGTGATATGGTGCTCATGTCAATAACTGTCATGCCGGGCCTTGCTCCTTCTATTATTCCTTTTTTACCAAGAATCACACTTTCAACATCCTGAGTATCGCTTACCATTGTTATAACAATGTCTGAAACACACGCTACTTCCGCACATGATTCCTTAAGCTGAGCTCCTTTCTCAATCAACTGCTTGGCCTTTGAAACGGTCTTGTTGTAGACAGCCAGTTCATAGCCGGCTTTTAGCAGATTCAACCCCATTGGTCTTCCCATAATACCTAAACCAATAAATCCAATACGTGGTTTTTGATCTGACATGCTAATCTCCTCCAAGTACAATATAGTTGTAATCCAGCAGCAGATAATTATCTGCTGTAATCACCAAGTTATATTAGCTCACTTAATCTTTCATCATACTGACAAGGGTCATTTTCTTGAGAGTTTATTCCTTCTGGTTTATGCCATATCGACAATAATCTTCACAGCATCGTTTATTTTCCTGTCAGCTAACGAATCAATCATAGCCGGCAGTTCAATCATACCTATCCTGTGGGTGATAAATCCTGTCAATTGCTTCAAGACATCCGGCATCATCTTGATTGCTGAAAGATAGTCGCTCTTTGTATACATGGCCGTACCGATGATTTCCCTTTCCTGCAGCTGGACCCTTGGCATGGGTATCTGAGTCTGGGGAGAAAAATTCGCCACCGCTATGACTTTACCCTTGGGTCTAGTCAAATTCAATGCAGTATCCATTATTTCATCTGTCCCAACTGTAACAAAGGTGGTATCTACACCAATACCATCGGTAAGCTTAAGTATTTCATCAGTAACATTCAGATGATTCGGATTCAAAATATCAGTTGCACCTAATAATCGTGCAAACTCCAATTTTTTCTTCTTTATATCTGAGCATATAACCTTCCCTGCTTTTTTATATATACTTGTTAAAACAAGCATAAGACCTATTGCACCAGTCCCCAGGATCGCTACACTCTCCCCGGCCTTCACCCCAGCTCTTGCAATAGCATGAATAGCTACACTTAAGGGCTCTATAAGGGTAGCTTCTGCATACGGCATATTGTCAGGAATTTTATATGCACAAGGTTCCGGCACACTGATATACTGTGCAAACCCGCCTGCCCAGGCAGGTGTACCCATTAGCCTTTTCTGCTTGCAAATGTTGTAATCTCCATCTATGCAAAGCCTGCATACTCCACAGCCAATCTGCGGTTCAATCACTATGCGGTCGCCTACTTGAAAATTTTTTACACCCTCTCCAATAGATACTACCTGACCGGCTGATTCATGCCCGGAAATTACAGGCGGAACCCTGTAGGGATGGTTTCCCTGGTATGAAGCAACATCGGAGGCGCATATGCCTGTTGCATGAACCCCGATAAGCAAATCACCCGGTTTTATCTCCGGGGTATCTGCTTCAACAACTTCTGCATGCCTTATTCTTTGATATTTGACTGCTTTCATATATTTATCACTCCGGTTAAACTATTTTTCAGTTTTACTCTTTTTCTTATCCGGAACCCTTACATACTTCTTCCATACTTTAAAAGAATTTATGATAGTTTGACGGGCTCTCGCATGATCTCTCATTTTAATTGCTTTAAAGATAGCCTCATGATCTTCAATAGTACGTTTAATTCCCTGTGCACTTGCCAGGTGCTCCGCCATCGAGGAGTAGAACAACTGCATCAGGAGCTTAGCAAGCTTTACTATTGAAGCATTATTGCTGCATTCAATTATGGCATAATGGAATCTTAGGTCATGCTGTAGAAGCTTTTCGACTGTCACCTGCCCCGTTGATGAAAACTCTTTCATGGCAATCAGGGCTTCTTCTATTCTTACAATGCCTTCATTGTCTATTTTTTCCACCACAAGATCGATCAAACCCACTTCCAGCATCTGTCTCAGTTCCACCAACTCTAACGAGGTACCCATATTCCCGAGAAGCGCAAACAACATTGGTGCAAGAGAAAAGCTTACATCTGAAGCAATATAACTGCCATCACCCTGCCGGCGTTCAACGATTCCCAGAACCTCAAGAACCTTCATGGCCTCCCTCATAGAGTTGCGACTCGTATTAAGCTGTCTGGCCATTTCCATTTCTGGAGGTAGTCTGTCTCCCAGCTTTAATGACCCCTGTAGAAAATGATTTATCAGTCTTTCGATTACTTGGTCGACAACAGTTTTCTTTTTGTTGATAGGTTCTAATATTATATCCAATATCATCTTCCTTTTCTGTCTTTAGCTTATAAGTAATTAACGGCAGTATCTAAAACTTTTTCCTTTTATCTTTTCCCATACATTGTCGCATGCTGCCAATATATCCTTATCAAGCTCTCCCTCCAATGCTGATAGGTTTTCCTCCAGCTGCTCTACACGGCTGACTCCAATAACGATAGAATCAATGGCCTCCTGCGCTATTAGCCACTTGAGGGCAAGAACGGCAGGTTTTATGCCAGCCTGTGCAGCAATGTCTGATAATTCTGCAACTGCCTTAATATTTGCATCATTCCAATATCTTTTATAGTGTTCTTTGTTGAAGTCAAACCTGGTACCTGGTTCAATGGACTTTGATGGGTCATATTTACCTGTGAGCATACCGCTGGCCAAAGGATTGTATGCAGTAATTCCCACTTTCATGTCTTTACAGAAAGGAATAAACTCAAGCTCCATTCCCCGTGTTATCATGTTATACACATTTTGTGCTACTACGGGAGCATACATGTTTCTTCTGTCACAAATCCACTTTGCCTGACAGATCTGCCACGCAGCATAGTTGGACATTCCTACGTACATAACCATTCCTTTCCGTACAAGGTAGTCGGTTGCAGCCAGGCTTTCCTCCAGTGGAGTATCATAGTCGGGGTTGTGAAGGTAACAGATATCAAGACAGTCAGTATTCAGCCGTTTAAGACTTGCCTCGACGCCATGTATGATATGCCAGCGGTTGAGGCCTCTGTCCCTTTCATATTCACCTACAAAGTATCTCACCTTGCTTGCGAGGACAATACCCTTTCGCTTGCCTTTTAAAGCTTTTCCAACAATGGTTTCTGTAAGCCCCTTGTTGTAGATATCTGCCGTATCTATAAAATTAATCCCTTCATCCATAGCTTTGTGGATCAAACGGATAGATCCGGCTTCATCAACCTGATTGCCAAAATTCATCGTACCCAGGCTCAACCTGGAAATGTTGCATCCTGTTCCAGTTAAGTATCTGTACTTCATGCAATAACCTCCTGTATTAGTTGTACTATTATCCAATCATCCTACATTTATTATTATAATACTGGTTCTAACCGTTGTCAATGTGTTTTATTAAGTTATGTGTTTATTTTGTGATAATGTTTTCCAAAATCATTACGGCTCTTGTTGACACCTCATATGCATAGCCTTATGGAATAGTCATTGAATTTCACTTTTTATACCTTCCTCATTTTTCTTAATTCTTAACAAAGCTCTGGCAATTAATTTCTAACTGAAAT
>CAYYGK010000229.1:0-3950 GCA_964471145.1 uncultured Eubacteriales bacterium
TGCTTCACACTATCGGAATGTATTTCTTAGAAGTTTTGCCCCTTATACTCCATTAACGGACCACTCAGCCTGTTACGCCATCATCCAGCGTCTGTTTCGGCAAGCGGGGATTACACGACAAGAACCAGCGGCGGGTGGTCGATTATTTCGAAGTGGAACCGCTTCTAACCTTTTAAAGGCCGGTGTGCCACTCCCTCACATTGCTGCTTGTTTAGGACATTCCAATCCAGAGAGTTCTCAGAGCTACCTGTCTGTCGACAGAGAGCGGATGCAACTGTGTATACTGCCTCTTCCCCTAAAAGGAAAGGACGGTGAGGAGGATGTGTGAAAAAGAATGGGCACTGGATGAACTCGTGGAAAATTTCATTGATTATAAGCGTTCTCAAGGATATTCCTATGAGCAGGACGTTTACCACCTCCTTTCATTCAAAAAATTTTGCACTTCCATTAATTGCAATGGAATTCCAGGAAAGAGAGAGTTCCAACTGTGGATGAAGCAAAAGCCAACAGAGTTGCCCCAAAGTCAGCATCGGCGGGTGGCTTCTGCTAGGGCTTTTCACCACTACCTACATCAAATGGGTCTTGATACAGGCTATGTTCTGCCAAAGAACAGACTAGTAGTAAACCTTCGATGTAGACCCCATTTTTTTAGCGCTGACGAAATCCATCGGTTTTTCAGTGCGTGTGATAACCTTACTCCCCGCAAGGAAAATCCCGGCCGGGAACTCATTCTACCAACGGCATTTCGATTACTCTATTGTTGCGGTCTTCGTCCTATCGAGGTTCTCCGCCTAAAAAATGAACAGGTTAATCTTCAGGAAGGCTACGTAAACATCCTTGAGTCAAAAAAGCACAAAGATAGACGTTTGTATCTAAGGCAAGAGTTGATCGATTATTTGACCCAGTATCAACAAAGATTAGAAAGCCTCTGGTCAAACTCTACTTACTTTTTCCCCAAGAACCTCAATAGTGGTTTCGGGCGTGGATACCTGAGATCTAATTTTAAGTTAATCTGGGATAGAATCTATAGTGAGTCCACTCCTCCACCAGTACGTTTATACGATGTCCGGCACAATTTTGCATTAGCAAATCTAAATCGATGGATTCAGGAAGGCAAAGATATTGAGGCGATGATTCTATACCTAATGAAAGTTATGGGCCATGAATCTGTTGAAAGTACTTATTACTACTTGCATCTGATACCAGAATTTTTCTCCACCTACTCGCAGATTACCCGAAACCTTTCAGCTGTTTTACCGGAGGTGGACTATGAATCGTAGTCAAAAGAAAGACCCCATCCTTTACCTTTGGCAACAGCTACGCTGCTACCTGCAAGAATACTTACCTGCTGTTAGAAATGCCAGCCCACATACTGTTACAGCTTATCGGGATTCGTTGCAACGATTTATTGATTTTCTTACGGATAAAAAAGATATCTCCCGGGATCAAATGGACTATGATGTTTTTTCTCGCCAACACATAAAAGAGTACCTCCTCTGGTTGCGTCAAGACCAAGCTCTGAAACCAAAAACCTGTAACCTTCGGCTTACTGCAATCCGCTCTTTTCTTGAATACAGTGCTCAGGAAGATCTGACATTGATGCCTTTGTTTAATGAAGCCTGCTCTGTTAAAAACTTGAGAGTCCCGACAAAGCCTATTGAATACCTTCAACACGATGAGATAAAAGCACTACTGAATTCGGTAGAAACAAAAACGAAAACTGGACGCAGGAACAGAATGATGCTCATTTTTCAATACGATGCTGCTCTTAGAGTGGGAGAACTGGTGCAAGTTAGATTATGCGACCTTTACCTCAACAAAAACACACCGTTTCTCATGGTAATTGGAAAAGGTAGAAGGCAGCGGAGCGTGCCTTTGATGGAGAAAACAGTGGAGCATTTGAAATTATACTTCCAAGAGTTTCATCCTGAAGAAAACTATGATAGTCATCGACCCTTGTTTTATTCAATGAGAGACGGTCAGCCACACATTTTATCCACAGATTCTATAGAAAAAATGCTTAAAAAGTATGCCTCCTCTGCTCGAGCCAATAACCCTGACATTCCAACAGATATTTCATGCCATATTATCAGAAAAACTCGAGCAATGGACTTGTATCAGGCAGGCATTCCCTTAGCGTATGTGGCACAAGTACTAGGCCATCAGAACATCTCGACAACAACTGGGTTCTACGCTTTTGCTACACTTGAGACACTTCAGGAATCGTTTAAGCTTTCGGCACCGATTGCTTATGAAGAAGAACCTGCTTGGAATAATCAGGCTATGCTAAAGCAGTTGTACTCTCTGTAGGATAATACTATGCCGAAGAACTAAAGTGAGAACCTTAATAGAGCAAGCTTTTCAACTCATTCTTCGGTATAGCTAAAACTTCGTTATAATCCGAATGCAGTACCAATGGTTCTTCGTTCCTTG
Organism: uncultured Eubacteriales bacterium; assembly: GCA_964471145.1. Taxonomy (GTDB): domain Bacteria; phylum Bacillota; class Clostridia; order Acetivibrionales; family STF1-152; genus CAYYGK01. Next base: position 2,434 of record CAYYGK010000229.1, read on the forward strand.
TTATGTTTTGTGCCATCACAGCTCTACGGATAAGATGGCTTGCATGTTCTGCTTTTTCCTCCTCCCATACTTCCCAGCCCACAATATCACGGCTGAATATGTCCATGATCATGTATAGATAGTAAAACGTACCTTTAACAGGACCTGGCATGTAAGTGATATCCCATGACCATACCTGATTTGGAGCAGTAGCGCAATGTGTGGATTTCGGCTTGGATGAAGGATTTCTGGTTTGCCCTCGGTGATTTTGTTGTCCTGCTTCACGCATAACCCTGTACATGGTTGATTCCGATGCTACATATGTACCACGGTCTGCAAGTATGGGCACTATTTGGCTTGGTGGCTTGCTCTTAAACTCTGGTTCATTTATTATTCTGAAAATTTTCGCTCTCTCCTCCTCTGTCAGTTTGTTTTTTGGTGCAGGTCTGTCACAATCAAGCCTTAGGTCTCCTTTTTTGTCCTGCTGTTTACGCCAACGCTGTAATGTTCTTTGTGATATGCCTAGCTCCTCACATGCTTTGAATTCCCGGGCGCCATTTGATTTTGCTTCATCTACCAGCTTTATTGCTTCTTCGCGATCTGAGGCGCTGGTCAGTCGCCCTCTGGGTCCCCCCAGATCGCATCGGCTTTTTTTCTTAATACCAAAAGTGCGGCGGTTTCTGCTAGGGCTGATTCCTTGCGTTCAAGCTCTTTTTTCAAAACCTTCAGTTCATGTTCTTTGCCCTTTTCCCTGTGCTTTGCCCTTTTCAGTTCCTTTGCTACCCCACCGTTTGCTTGAAGGCAATTGTCTTGCCATGTTTTTACCTGCTCAACATACAATCCTTTTTTCCGGCAATACTCTGCCAGTTCAGTTTCATTCATGCTTGCAGTTTCTACCACTATGAGAAATTTATCATGGGTACTCCACTGTTCACTCTTCTTCCCGCCAGCAGGGGCAGAAAAGCCTTTCCTCCTTGCATCAGACTTCCATTTCTTTAAGGTGCCAAGTGGAATACCTGATTCCTGGTGAATTTCCTTAACCGGTCGTCCATTAGGCGGTAACATTTTTCCAATTATTGATTTTTTTAATTCTTTCGGATAAGCCATATCTTTTTCTCCTCCTGTCGTTATCTATAGGATACTTTATTTTCTTTCCTATGACAACTATCCTAACACAGAGGGTATACTGTAAGTAGTAACAATTAAAGAGTTAGTTGTTATAAAAAATTTGTTAGCGGACATTCTTCTTTGACTTATCCGATCCATCATTTCTATATATATCTTATATTGGTCTAGTAAATGTGTTTTATACAAGTCACCATAAATATCCTCTGTAAAATTAATAAGCTTACATTTTTCTTTTGACATTAACAACCTCATTTTTATAATTTTATAATGTATATTTTCTATCATAAATGTAGGTGCGAAGAGAAATATTATAAAATCGACCTTAATTCTTTATAGAACCATTCTGTTGGCGAACCTTTTGAAGCAAAATTCCATGTCTTCCCTAAAGATTTTTCTATTGATATTTGCTG
>CAYYGK010000230.1:0-3945 GCA_964471145.1 uncultured Eubacteriales bacterium
GTGACTATGACCGAGAAGCAACACAATGGCTGAAGCAATTCATATTAATCCGTAGTTCCCTATCTGGTTTTCTAACCACTTAAAACTCGAATATTACTTCTAAAATCATTTTGTTTAAATACTATCAATATAGTGTTTTTTTATAATTACCTATATCAATTCAAGCTAAAATATGATATAATGTGGGTAGAATATAATTCTAACCACGGAGGGATTTTATGTTCATTGCTATCGATGTCAAAAATGGTGTAGAATATGCTAAACTCTGCACCTCAAAAAGAGAAGGCGGAAAAGTCAAAAAAACCTACGAGAATCTAGGAAGGGTTCTTGACAAGGACAAAGGTATTTATAAAAACAGGAAACGGGGTGTCTTTACGTACTCTGTTGAAAAAGGTTATGGAAAAGCTCCGGATGATTTTGTTCCGGAAGCTCAAAATCTAAGAGGCAAAGAAAAACTTATTCTCGACTTTGGCGACAGCTTTTTTATAGAAAAACTGCTTAATAAGAGCGGATTTGAGCATGCAGTCAATGAGATCGGATATGGTAATCCCGATACATTGAAAGCTATGTTATCCTATTATATACTATGCAGTATGGCCAATTGTCATGCAGCAGACTGGTTTGAAGGCAATTATGCTCGTGTTTTATATCCGAATGCAAATCTTACAAGTCAAAGAATCAGTGATTTCCTTGCCTCCATTGGAGATGAATACTCATACCATGAATTTTTTAAGGCTTACCTTCAGTTTCTGTTTCAAAAGGTTAATAACATAAAAAATACAGGTATTCTGATAGACAGTACAGGGCTGCCAAACGATATACACTTTCCGTTGACTGCCATTAGCAACCATAACGGAAAAATCAGCAATGAAGTTCGATTGATTTATGTGACACAGCAGGATACAGGCATGCCTATATACTTCCGTTATTGTCCTGGTAATGTTATTGACACATCCACGCTCATAAGAACAATGACAGAGCTTAGGGAAAATGGCATCAACACCAGGTTTGCAGTTCTTGATGCCGGTTACTACTCAGATGAGAACATACGGCATCTTTATGAGAATAAAGTTTCCTTCATAATGAGATTAAGGGAAAATCGCAAGCTGTATAAAACTCTGGTTAAAGAACATATACCTGATATTCAGGAGGAAAGCAATTTTATCAATTACAACAGTCGGTACGCATACATAAAATGTGTAGAATGTGAGCTTATACAAGGGCATAGAGGTTATGCCTACATCGGACTTGATATAGAACGCAGGGCAAGTGAAAGCCGTAAGCTTTTCAGAAAAGCAAAATCCAAAGACTATAGCAATGCAAAAGTTCATGAAAAAATTCAAACCCAAGGTGTGTTCATTCTAATCTCTTCAAGAAGAATTGCAAAAGATAAAATATTACCAACATACTATACAAGGCAGCAGATCGAACAGATCTTTGATATTGGCAAAAACTATGCGGAGATGTTGCCTATCAGAGTCCAAAACGAAAACACCTTCCGGGGGCATCTGCTGCTAACATTCATGGCAACAGTTGTTTGTAAGATGATACAAGACACCCTTAAAGATACCACGCTGAATCCACAAACCTTGTTTCTTAACCTGCGTAATCATAAGTGCAAGGTCTATAAACATGCAATTGTTACACAAGAAGCCTTCAAAAAGGTAAATGATTGCTATAAACTTTTTGGTATAACGTGTCCTGTCAGAATTCCCAAAAAATGATTGCTCGTGGTTAGAAAACCAGATAGGGAACTACGGTTAATTAAGTAGTTTTTTGTTTTGAGTAATTGAAGGAGAGAAACCTCATGGAATGGTATGTTATTTCTGTCAAGACAGGTAAAGAAGAATATGTACAAAATCGGTTAAATGCGCGGTTCAGTGAATCCCTTTTTTCCTTAGTTCCTAAAAAAAGTCTCATTGAAAAGAGACAAGGGAAAACTTATCATGTCATAGAAAAGTTATTCCCTGGATATGTCTTTATCCAAACAAATATGGACAGGAATATGTATAAAATAATTAATCGAATGACAGGTGTAGTCCAGCTTGTAAGCGCAGATACCGACTATTCAAGAATCGATGATAATGAAATGGCTGTAATTTTAAAACTCATCAACAAAGATGGTATTATTGAGTATTCCAAGCTTCTTAAAGAAAATTCAAAAATAACTGTCATAGAAGGTCCGCTATTAGGTATGGAAAGCATTATTAAAAAAGTAAATAGCCATACCAATAGAGCCAAAATTCTGTTAAATCTTATGGGTGATCAGAGAACCTTTGAAGTAGGGGTGGAAGTAAGCTACAAATTAAAAGACAAATAAAAAGCACTTTACAGATTTCATTTGTGTTGCCATATCTATTACCCTTGTGGCATAGTGATATTTTGCTTCCTTTCTTCTGTTAGGTTATTTTAAAGAGTGAGTAGTTCACTACATAGCTCATATGAACAACCTTTCTGCCTTAAGACACTAAACTTTGGCAATATATTTTTGTATCACGCTTTTAAACTGCTTTTCATTGGGTTTGCCGTCAAACAGCTCCGGCTGATATTCCATAAACAGCACCTGACGGCACCCGGTTTTCAAATAGGCGACATAGGTATCCTTTAGCTGTTCCTCCACAAAAGGGCAAAGGATAAAGGCCGGCGTATCCCCAAAGGCTGCAAGTATTTTTTGGGTATGGGGAAGCTCATAGGGCTTTGTACCGCAGCAGAGCAGCAATATATCCACTTTGCTAATCAACTCATCACAGAGCTGATAATCCTTGCCGATGTCGCAAATGACAAAGTTGTAAGCTTTTTGTGGTGCTGGAGCTGTATAATAATCCACACCGTCAAGGCTGTAATTGCCATTATCCTCATGCATTTCATAGACCCTTGCAATCAGGGCAAGGTGCTTGCTTGTGTTTGCCTCAATGTAGCATGCGACAGCTCCTACAGAGTTTAACCATGTAGCCATACCGATAGCGGTTGTGGTTGCTCCCATTCGGCTTTGGGAGGAAACCACTGCGATCCGTATATTTTCACAATCAAAACGGTAGCTTTCTTTACCGTCCTCCGGTTTTATCCGTTCCTTTAGTGTGTAGCGTGTCATGCCGTTTTCGCTTAAACACTCGCTGATTTCTTTTTGTATCTCTGAAATATCAGTGGATGTAACAATGTTGCCGACACCTATAGCCAGGAGCCTAGTAAACAACTCACTTTGCGCTGATAAGCCTTCACTGACAACCGTTACCCTTGCGGTGTACATTGTCAGAAATTCCTCGATTGCCAGTGCAAAAGCGGTATCATCCTCACTAATGGCAATGCGGTCAAGGATGAGATGAGTGCAGTGGGAAAAGCTGCGCATGTCGTGAACCACAAACTGCTTCAGCATAAAATTTCCCACCATCTTTTTATAAGTCATGCCTGTAAAATCCAGCAGGTTTACATGGTCATTTGAAGTAAGGTATAGAATCATTTTTAATCATCCTCGCTTTCTGTTTCCTCGGGTGCATACAGGTAGAGCTTGGGGTCAACCTGACTGCCGGTATTGGGTGTTTTTCGTATCTCAAAATGCAGATGAGATCCGGTGGAGCGTCCGGGGTTTTCATCCTTATCCGGGTCGCCGCCCTGCCTGCCGATTACCGCACCCTGCTTGACCGACTGGCCTTCAAACATAAAAATATCGTGCATATGGGCATACATGCTGTAAAAGGTTTCAGTATCCGTTTCATGCCTGATGATGATATAGTTTCCGTAGTCATTGGTTCCGGTATGGACCTTTTCCACAACACCGTCCGCAATGGACATCACAGGTGCCTGCCAATAGGCTGACATGTCTATGCCTTGATGGAATTCGGTGCTGGAGCTTGTTTCAGGGTTGTCACGATTACCGTAATCGCTGGTAATGGCAGCGTTTTGCAAGGGCATGGGATATGTGCCCTGAAATTCCAGCTCATCGGATAT
>CAYYGK010000231.1:0-3926 GCA_964471145.1 uncultured Eubacteriales bacterium
GGCAGCCTGTGAATCCTGTGAGTGCCGAATATAACATCAACATGTTTATACTTGCTGCTCACTTCTTCAACGGTTTTCTTCTGCTGCACCATACACCCGCATAATACTATTACCATATCCGGGTTCTTCTCCTTGATTTTCTTCAATCTACCCAGATGTCCGTAAACCTTCTGTTCTGCACTTTCTCTTACGCAGCACGTGTTATATACTATTACATCGCTTTTTTCAGGGTCATTGTTTATTCTGTACCCCATGCATTCCAGCAATCCTGCAATTTTTTCAGAATCATGTTCGTTCTGCAGACATCCGAATGTTCTTATATGATAAGTGGCACTTCCGTCTGTCAGCCCGGAAACCAAACTAATATAGTCCAATAAACTGCCTCCTGATTTTCCAACTGTAGGTATTATAGCATATTGGCACTTGCTTTTTCAATCATTCTCCCCTGTACGCGTAGTACCCTGTTTCAATGCATTTCCTGGCTCGAGATGCTGTTTTACCTCCTGCATTAAGGGCCTGTTCAATAAATTCCGGATGACTTTTTACAAATTCACTCATTGTTTTATCAGGATCTTTTATGTATTCCAGAAGAAGGGCTCTCTGTTTTGAACTTATAAGGCTGTTTTTGTATGCCTTCTCTGCCATATGTTCGTCAACGGAAGCAAGGGAAAACGATTTGACTCCTGCGTTTTGAAGGTTTTGCGAGCCTCCCTGCATTCTGTCAATCACCGACATACTCCATCTGATTTTTCCATTCTTCTCATGTACTGCCGGCAGCCATTTTTCGGTATAGCTTGACGCTATATTTATTATATCAGCGATATGTAGTATGCTCCTTTTTTCAAGGTTACTTACAAATTGAGTTCTGCCGTTTTCATAAACAGTGCAGTCCCCATCCTTAAAAAGGGTTATATGAGGTTTTTTCAACAGGTGTGCGCATATTATTGAAAAAAACCAGTCCCTTCTTTCTCCTCCTGATATGAAGTCTGCCTCTTCTAAAGGTATGCAGTTATTTATACGTTCCAATAGACAGTCAACAAGGCCGCAGTATATGGGATTATCTAAATAATTACTCCTTACTCTTTCTGCTATCTTCATTGTACATTCCAGTTTATTGTTTTTTAAGTCTTCTATATAATCAAGCATTTCCTCTGCCTTGCTTCTGCTGCCATAAAGGAAATGTGTATTTATATAATATGGGCCGATCTTACCCGATGTATACCAGAAAGGCCTTTCATCACCGCATATTTCTATGGCACCGGTAGCAAACAGCCACTTTATCACCTTTTCTTCGCATTCTGTCAATCCTGTTCCCCCTTCCTGATCTTCCTAGTGTATTCTTCATACCATTCCTGGTTTCTTATAGTGCTATGTTTCTTATCAAGATGGGATGCGTCTCCTTCAAGTATCATTTTGAATTTCCCATTGTCATGTTCAAGCATTGTAACAGCAGTATTATCTACCCATGGCATATTGAGTATTTCATTCAGGCTGCATCCGTGAAAGAAGCACAGAAGTGTTTTAATTGCAGTTCCATGTGTTACTATACAAATGCTCTTTCCGGTGTTTTCCCTTATTATAAGCTCAAGTTCGGCAATAAGCCTTTCCTGGAATTCTTTTATCGACTCACCGTTTGGCATGACATGCAGATGCATTCTGTTTTCCCATGTATCATACTCTTTTGGATAATTTTCAGGAAGAGCATGCCACTTCTTCCCTTCCCAGTCACCTCCATTAATCTCTTTTAACGCATCTGTTCTGATGACCGGAAGCCCCTTGATTCTGGAAATATATTCGGCCGTCTGCAGTGTTCTTTTCATGCTGCTCGAGTATATTATATCAATTTTTTCATTCTTGAGTCGCTCAGCTACCAGGATCGCCTGTTTGTGTCCCTTCTCTGTTATCTCAGAATCCGTCCATCCATGAAATATTCTTTTAAAATTGCCTTCTGCTTCAGCATGCCTTACAATTATCAAGCGTGTTTTCATTATTTTTTCAGCCTTTCTTTCAATTAAGAATGAGCTTTCCTGTCAAATCAGCTGCTCTTTTTAAGCACTGTTCCTCAAGGAAGCGTTCAATACCTTTTATGATGTCAATACATGCTGTCGGTTTTACAATGTTTGCGGTTCCAACCATTACTGCCGTCGCACCTGCCAGCATAAATTCCACGGCATCTGTTCCTTTCATTATTCCACCCATTCCTATAACAGGGATTTCTACGGATTTATAGGCCTCATAAACCATTCTTAGAGCTACAGGCTTTACAGCAGGCCCTGAAAGCCCCCCTGTATTATTGCCAAGCACAGGCCTTCTTCTTACAGGATCAATCGCCATCCCAGTAATAGTATTTATCAGGGATATAGCATCTGCACCACCCTGTTCGGCAGCAGCACTATTTTCCCTGATGTCAGCAGTATTTGGTGTAAGCTTCACAAATAAAGGTTTACTGCATTTCTTCCTGACAGAAGATGTCACAGATTCAATGCCTGAAGGTGTACTTCCAAATGCGGCACAACCCTTCTTTACATTGGGACATGATACATTCAGCTCTACAGCATCAATACAGGTTTCTGAGAGCTTTTCTGCTATTTTGCAGTAATCATCAATTGTATCACCGGCAATATTTACTATTACTGCAGTATTTAGTTCCTTAAGAAACGGCAGCTCTTTTTTGATAAAACCTTCCAGTCCTGGATTTTGCAGGCCTACACTGTTAAGTATGCCTGATGGTGTTTCAGCTATCCTCGGAGGCTTGTTTCCCTTTCTCTCTTCGAGGGTAAGTCCTTTCACGCATATGCCACCAAGCAGGTCAAGGTCGACAAATTCCTGAATCTCCCTCCCATATGCGCAGGTGCCTGATGCCGCAATAACCGGATTTTTAATGCTCAGGCCTGCAATATCTACACCTAAATCAGGCATCTGCTTCCTCCTGTTATCCAAATACAATATCCTTCCCCCAGAATACTGGTCCGTCCTTGCATACGCGGCTGTATTTCCAACTTCCATTACCTGTTCTTGTTTTACATGCACACACCATGCATGCTCCAACTCCGCATCCCATTCTCTGTTCCATGGAAACCTGACAGGGTATGTTCCTCCTCCCTGCCTCGCAGACTATTTTTTTCATCATCTCTACAGGTCCGCAGGTGTATATGAAATCATACGATTCGTCTTTGATTCTTCTTAAAAACAAATCGGTAACCAGGCCCTTTTCGCCCATTGAACCATCATCACATGAAATAAATACCTGTGTCGAAACATTTTCAAACTCTTCAAGAAACACTGCACACCCGGCGTTTCTAAATCCAAGATAAGAATGCTTAACAACAGGTCCTGATTCAATGCCCTGCAAAAGAAACAACAGTGGAAAAATACCTATCCCGCCTCCTATGACTGCTATCCTTGAGCATTCTTCGTTTATGTAAAAACCTTTTCCAAGTGGACCGATAAGCTCAATTGTATCACCTGTTTTATGGCAAGAAAGCTGCTCCGTTCCCTGTCCCCTCACAATGAATATTATATCGAAACTGTCCTTTTCGGGCCACGCCCTGCATATGCTTACAGGCCTTCTTAAAAGCATATCACTACCGGCCTCACTGCACCGGATATTGACAAACTGGCCCGGCCTGGCATTGTTTGCCACATATGAGGATGATATCTCCATCCTGTAAATGTCTTCCGAAAGCCTTTCTGTGCTCATTATTTTTCCATTTATAATCTTTGACAAATTGTTTATCTCCCTTGTTCAAATACATCCAGGTTTACAATATCAATATCCTCTAAGCCTTTTCCCAGTTTAATGCATCCTAAAACAGCTTTGGCAGTATCAAGAGAAGTAAGACACGGTATTGACATCTCTATTGCATGTCTCCTTATCTTAAAGCCGTCACGTTCCGGTTTTCTGCCTTTGGTGGGGGTGTTGATTA
>CAYYGK010000232.1:0-3914 GCA_964471145.1 uncultured Eubacteriales bacterium
GTATTCACGGGGAGACATGCCAAGCTTGCTGCGGAAGAGACAGCCCAGATAACTTCTGTCAAGACCGGTTGAGTGAGCTACCTCCGCTATTGTAATTCTTCTTGAATAGTTCTTTTGCATATATCTTATTGCCCTGTTTACATGTTCATCACTTACATCTGGTTTTTGACTGTTAGAGGGGGGATGTGATTCTACAAGCAATGACATGAACTGGTATAACAAACCTATAAGACGAAGCTCTCTGCCAGAACCCATTTCCTTGCTTTCGACCATTTTTCTGAGGCAGTCCTCCAGGCGGTTGTCCTTCTTATAGCTGAAAATGGGACTGGTGCGTGAAATGCCGGCCATACCCAGGTAATGTGCGGCCCTTATACCGTTAAATCCTGTCCATGTATATGTCCAGGGTTTTTTATGACCTGCCTGATAAAATGTAATTACATCAGGACAGATAAGAAAACCTTCTCCCCTGCCAAGGCTGTATTCGGTACCATCCACACTGAATGTTCCATTGCCTTCAAGTATGTAGTGCACAAGGAAATGGTCTCTTACTGCCGGGCCATACCTGTAGTCTGACACACAGTTGTGTATCCCGCATTGGTACATATTCAATTCCGCATTATCAGTTGTCATTGTGTTCAGTATCTTAAGCATTCTCAGGTTCTCCTGTTGAAATATGGTATGCTGTTATCTAGAATTATACCATAAATGCATAGCATGAATCCATTTATTAATCCATTGTTTTGGGTTACATTTATAATACTTAATGTACAAGGGGGGTTACAAACCGTGAAAAAAATTGCGTTTATAGGAGCGGGCAGTTTTGGATTTACGAGGAATCTTGTGAGGGATATTCTCACTTTTCCGGCGTTTGAGGACTGTGAACTTATGCTGATGGATATAGACGGGAAAAGGCTTGCGGCATCTAAAAAGGCAGTTGATAAAATTATAGAGGCCGGAGGATATGGCGCCAGAGCTGTTGCAACAACCGACAGAGCAGAGGCACTTAAAGGGGCAGATGGTGTACTCATAACCATATTGCAGGGAGGTGTCGATGTATGGAGACATGACATAGAGATACCAAAGAAATACGGGGTGGACTTGAATGTCGGAGACACCAGGGGACCTGCAGGTATATTCAGAGCTCTCAGAACCATACCTGTCATGCTGGACATATGCAGGGATGTAGAAAGGTACTGCCCTGAAGCAATAGTGCTCAATTATACTAACCCTATGGCTATGCTGTGCAGAGCAATGCAGGGAGAAACAGATGTGAGGATTACGGGGCTCTGCCACAGTGTCCAGGGGACCGCAAGCATGCTTGCCAGGTGGATAGGGGCCCCTGAAGAAGAGATAACATATTTGTGTGCAGGCATAAATCATCAGGCCTGGTATCTTGAGTATAAGTGGAACGGAAAGGATGCCTATCCCCTAATCAGGGAAGCTGTTGAAAAACCTGAGATATATGATGAAGAGATAGTACGAAACGAGATGTTTAAACACCTTGACTATTACGTTACCGAATCAAGCGGTCACAACTCCGAGTACAATGCATGGTTCAGGAAAAGACCCGACCTTATAGAGAAGTACTGCACAAGAGGAACCGGCTGGAATCCCGGGGAATATGCATACATCCTCAACGAATACTTAAAGCGTAAAGATACCTGGGAGGATGAAATAAATGAGTGGTTTGGCCGGAATGAAATCAACCTTGAAAGAGGACATGAGTATGCCGCATATATATTCAATGCTGTCTTTGGAGACAATACGATGTTTGAGTTCAACGGCAATGTCAGAAATACGGGCATCATTGACAACCTGCCTGAAGGATGCTGTGTAGAGGTGCCTGTTTTAGCTTCAAAGAGAGGTCTTGATGCAATACATGTGGGATCCCTGCCTGACCATCTTGCTGTTTTAAACAACACCAGTGCAAGGTGTGAGGAACTGGCAGTGGAGGCAGCTCTTGAGGGTGACCCTCGCAAGGCGTTTCATGCTGTACTGTTTGATCCTCTCACCTCAGCAGTACTCAGCATGCAGGAAATAAAGGAAATGGTTGATGAGATGATGTATAAGAACAGGGACTTTTTGCCCATGTTTAAACATAAAAGCTAAGGTGTATGCTATAATATATTCCAGAAGAAAGAGGAGGACATCAAATGGCTGAACTCAGATGGCACCCCCTTATAAGGACATGGGTGATGATTGCTTCAGGAAGACAGAACAGGCCCCAGATGCCAAAGGACTGGTGCCCCTTCTGTCCCGGTTCAGGCAAGGTACCTGATAACTATGATGTACTTATGTATGACAACGATTTCCCTGTGCTTTCTGCACAACCTGATACACCGGAGCACACCGGTAGTGATTTTTACAGTACCAGGGAGGCTTACGGCAAGTGCGAGGTTATACTGTATTCTCCTGAGCACACCGTTACGCTTCCCCAGCTGCCTGAAAATCATGTAAAGAAGCTTGTTGACCTGTGGGCGGATAGGTTTAAAGAGCTGAGGCAGGACAGCAGGATAAAATATATATTCATATTTGAGAACAGGGGAGAGCTTGTAGGGGTTACAATGCCTCATCCTCACGGACAGCTGTATGCCTATCCGTTCATACCCAAAAAGCTTGAAATAGAATTTGAATCCTGCAGGGATTACTACGATGAAAAGAAAAGATGCCTTTTGTGTGATATGAATAGTGAAGAAATAAGGGCAGGTGAAAGGGTCATATTTGAAAATGAAGATTTTGTCGTATACCTGCCATTCTTTACAGAGTATCCTTACGGCATGTACATAACTTCCAAGTCTCATAAACAAAACATATGCCAGTTTGATGAGGACGAAAAGCAGAACCTTGCAAAGGCAATAAGGGAAACTGCCGGAACCCTTGACTGCCTGTTTGATTTTTCTTTTCCATATATGATGTGCATGCACCAGGAGGCAGTAAACAGCGGGGACTTCTCAAAGTTTTATCATTTTCATATAGAGTTCTTCCCTCCAATGAGGTCAAGGGAAAAGATTAAGTATAATGCATCAAGTGAAACAGGTGCGTGGGCACATGCAAATCCGACCAAACCTGAGGAGAGAGCTGTTGAACTTAGAAATGCCCACAGAAAATATACAGGTGATACGGAGGTTGGCTGTGAATCTAAAAGCACTTGAAAATGAGTTTTACGGACTATATGGAAGGGAAGAGGGCCCTCCCAGGTTCTTTCACTCACCCGGCAGAGTCAACCTGATAGGAGAGCATACAGATTACAATGGGGGTTATGTCCTGCCTGCCGCCCTTTCAATGGGATCTACTGCCATTGTCAGGAAGAGGAATGACAGAACAATCAACCTTAAGGCAACCGACCTGGATGATATGGTAAGCGCATCCCTGGACAACCTGGAGGAGTACAGGGAGATTGACTGGGGCAATTACCAGCTGGGTGTTGCTGATGAGCTTATTAAAGCCGGATACAGTATTTCCGGCTGCGACATGCTGTATCATGATACAGTTCCATTAAAAAGCGGACTTTCATCATCAGCTGCCATCGAGGTGGTTACAGCACTTGCGCTTTTTTCGGCAGGGGAAAACGGAGAAGCAGATATGGCAGAAATGGCTCAGATTGCCCATAAGGCAGAAAACAACTATATAGGGGTGAACTGTGGTATTATGGACCAGTTTGCATCCGCAATGGGCAGAAAAGGACATGCAATTTTTCTAAATTGCAGAGATTTGAGTTACAGGCATGTGCCTCTGGAAATGAAGGGTATGAAGATAGTCATATCCAATACCAACAAGAAGAGAAGTCTTGCCGTCTCTGAATATAACAAAAGAAGGGCAGAATGTGAAAAGGGCCTTGAGGTTATAAGGCAGAAGCTGCCTGAAGCTACATGCCTTGGAGACGTTACCGTAGAGGACTTTAAAGAATATGGACA
>CAYYGK010000233.1:0-3906 GCA_964471145.1 uncultured Eubacteriales bacterium
CAGGCACACTCATATTCGGCGACCAGGAGGTTACCAAAACCTTTAATGTCCCGATTACGGATGATTTAATATGTGAAGGCGATGAAACAGTAAACCTTACACTAAGCAATCCTGCAGGATCAGGTGCACAATTGGGAACACAGAGCACATCGGTATTAAATATAATAGAAAATGACCCTCCCGCTGTTTTGGATTTTGGCAGCCCCACATACAGCATAAATGAAAATGACGGCACAGGTACGGCTACTATTACAGTAATACGTTCTGTTAACAGTAATGGGCAGCTAGCCGTAGACTATGCCACAAGTGACGGGACCGCAACAGCAGGAAGCGATTATACCACATCAACAGGCACGCTCATATTCGGCGACCAGGAGGTTACCAAAACCTTTGATGTCCCGATTATTGACAATCTGATACATGAAGGCGATGAAACAGTAAATCTTGAACTTAGTAACCCTTCACAGCCTGAAGCGGCACTCGGAACACAGAGCACATCGGTATTAAATATAATAGAAAATGACCCTCCCAGTTTTCTGGAGTTTGAAAGTGGAAGCTACAGGGTCAGTGAAAACTGCGGAAAAGCTACTATAACAGTTAAACGCACAGGGGGTATCTACGGCGAGGTCCAGGTAGACTATGCAACAAGCGATGGTACGGCATCGGAGGGAGAGGACGAAGACTACCTTTCATCAAGCGGGACATTAACCTTTGGCGACCAGGTTCTCAGCCGTACTTTTACAGTCAATATTATAGATAATGTAAAAAACGAAAACGATGAAACAGTAAACCTTACCTTGAGTAACCCGGCTTTACATCCCGCTGCACAACTGGGGCCTCAGGATACATCTGTACTGACTATACTAAATGATGACCCGGTAAGCATAGTGGAGTTTGAAAAGCCTTTATACTCTGTTGATGAAGACAAAGGTCCTGCTTCTGTAACCATCAAACGTTCAGGCAGCACATACGGAGAACTGACAGTGGCTTACACCGTCGGTGGCGGAACTGCTATACCCGGAGATGACTATACAGAACCCGAAGGTACACTGGTTCTGTCACATGGGGAAAGCAGCAGGACCTTCAACATTGACATAGTAAATGATAGCATTATGGAAGAAGATGAAACCATTGATTTGTCACTTAAAAGCATTCGGTCTTTATCCGGTGCTATCTTTGGGCAGCAGTCAACAACTACTCTTTCAATTGTGGATAATGACACCCCTGGGAATGATACATCTGCGGCAGTGGTAGAATTCGACAGCGCAACTTATACGGTAAATGAGGATGAAGAAACAGCAACAGTTACTGTGCGGCTTACAGGAGAGAGCAGCGGACAGGTTTCGGTAGACTATACTACCAGTGACGGTACAGCCGTTCATGGAGAAGACTATAATACATCCATTGGAACGCTTGTATTTGAAGGGCCTGTTAGCACATTCACTGTTCCAGTCATAAATGATCTAATATATAATGAAGCTGAGGAAACTGTTAATCTTGCGTTGAGCAACTGCGTGGGAGCTGAGCTGGGAGAGCAGGATACAGCAGTGCTTACCATTGTTCCTGCAGACATGCCGGGTTCAGGTGGCCAACAAGATGTGTCTGTTCAAGGAATCATCATACCAAAAGAAGCAGATAATCAGACATGTATCAACCTTGATTTTACAAAAATCAACCTTGACATATTGTCATCAAATGGTACACAAGCTGACGGCGTACAGGTCAGCTTAACCGACAGCGGTGAGTTTACTGTTCAAAACCTTCAGCCTTCAAGCCAATACACGTTTAATGTATTATTTGAAATAGAGCCGGGCGTTCAAATCATAATTGGCAGTGTGGACATCAGTGTTTCAGATACCGGAGAAGCAAGCTATACAACAATCCTTATAGATCCGTACGGAAAGGTTACCGACCTTATTACAGGCAGCAGTGTTGAAGGTGCTGATGTCAAGCTTTATTACGCTGACACACAGCGAAACAAAAATGATGGGAAAACACCCGATACAATTGTACCTCTGCCAATACTGGATGGATTTGAGCCAAATGACAACAGCAATCCGCAATACACTGATTCAAATGGTAATTATGCCTTCATGGTATTTCCGTTCACTGACTATTACATTACTGTGGAAAAGTCAGGTTATGAAGACTACAGAAGTGCAGTGATTCCTGTTGAAGACTCCATAGTAAAATATGATATACAGATCAGGCCCATGGACACCGACGGAGATGAAAACCCTCCAACAAATGACCAATTCCCTTACATGTTCATTTGTATTGGGTTGTTTGCAATTATTCTGACTTCAAAGATGCTTAAGAAAAAGATCTGCACTGACTAAAACATTTAAAAAAGCAGGGGGAGAATAGTGTATTTTCCCCCTCTCATTTTCTTCTCCACATGATCTGGAGCTGGGAAAGGGACTTGAACCCTCAACCTATGCATTACGAATGCATTGCTCTGCCGTTTGAGCTATCCCAGCCTGCCATTCAATTAGATATTAGATGAACCAATTTGTTTTGTCAAGCCCCCTGCCTCAGGTACTCTAATGTAATTATTGAAATTGTATTTTTTTGTTGATATACTACTAATATGAAAAAATATGCGGGGGGAAGGTATGATTTTGAACAATAAAGTGGAATGCTCGGTCGTTGTACCGGTATATAATGAAGAACAGGTAGTCGCCGAGACATATAAAAGGCTTAAGAATGTTATGGATACAACGGGTTTGAGCTATGAAATAATCTTTGTAAACGACGGCAGCAGGGATAAAACAGTACAAATCATTGAAGACATATGCAGTAAGGATACACATATTAAGCTGATTGACTTTTCAAGGAATTTCGGTCATCAGATTGCAATAACCGCAGGTATGGATTTTTCATGCGGTGATGCGGTAGTGGTTATAGATGCAGATTTGCAGGACCCCCCGCAAGTCATCCCCCGGATGCTTGAAAAATGGAAGCAGGGATACGATGTAGTCTATGGGAAAAGGATAAAGCGTGAGGGTGAAACAGTATTCAAGCAGCTTACATCAAAGGTTTTCTACCGCATACTTAGCAGTTTGACGGATATTGATATACCTGTGGATACAGGGGATTTCCGGCTTATAGACAGAAAGGTATGCGATGCTCTCAAAAAAGTCAATGAACGCAACCGGTATATCAGAGGCCTGATAAGCTGGCTTGGTTTCAGGCAGACAGGTGTTGAGTTTGAAAGAAAGGAACGGTTTGCAGGAAAAACAAAGTATCCGTTTAGAAAAATGCTGCACTTTGCTGCCGACGCGCTTACTTCATTTTCATATGAGCCTCTGAAGGTTGCTTCATACACCGGATTTCTCCTGTCCTTCTTCACTTTTTTCTACCTTGTATATGTCATATATCTGGGTCTTTTTACAGCCAGGACAGTACAGGGATGGGCTTCAACCCTTGCTGTAAGCCTGTTTTTTAATGGCGTTATCCTCATGATACTGGGCATAACAGGCGAATATATCGGCAGAATATATGATGAGGCAAAGGGAAGGCCCCTGTATATAATAAAGGAACTTAAAAACTTCGGGGATGAAAACCCACCCGTTTCACGTTCCTGATCTTAAGGATATTTCTGTCCATTTCTTCTTTTTGTGGGAACTTATGATTTAAAAATTTCTTCCAGGTTTATTTCCAGCCCTTCATATAACAACGACCGGGCGGTGTCATTATTTTTATAAGTGTTATACTTTAATATCTCATTGTTTTTAAAAGTATATATATATACCTCTGCCCCCTCCGCATCAACAATCCAGTGTTCATTAACACCGCCTTTCATATACAATTCCAGTTTTGTTGACATATCCTTACTTTTTGTAGATGGGCTCACGATTTCAACAACAAGGGACGGAATGCCCTAGTATTTTCCTTTTTCGTCAA
>CAYYGK010000234.1:0-3866 GCA_964471145.1 uncultured Eubacteriales bacterium
CTGTATTTCTTTCTTCACCTATTGGAATATTGACATCATACGGGGCAAACAGTGGTTAATTTTAGATTTCCACCGTTTCACGTTCCTGATTTCCAGGAATCCAGGTATTCCTTTTGCTCATCGGTAAGCTCGTCAATTTCAATACCCATTGCCTGAAGCTTAAGCTTTGCAATGTTTCTGTCGATATCTTCAGGCATAACATATACCCTGGGTTTTAATACGGTGGATTTGCTGTTTATGTATTCTGCGCCCAGTGCCTGGTTTGCAAAACTCATATCCATAACTTCAGCGGGATGACCTTCAGCCGCCGAGAGATTCAGCAGCCTGCCTTCCGCAAGCAGGTATATTCTCCTGCCGTCTTTTAATCTATACTCCTCTACATAGTTTCTGACTTTGTTTTTTGAACATGAAATGTCATCTAATGCATCAATGTTTATTTCATTGTTAAAGTGCCCTGAATTGGCAATGATAATACCGTCCTTTGCAAGTTCAAGGTGTTCTCTGTCTACAACATTGACATCGCCGGTTACCGTAACAACAATATCCGCCTGCCTGACAGCCCTGCTCAGCTTCATAACCCTGAACCCATCCATAGCCGCCTCTATCGCCCTTATATGGTCAACCTCTGTTACAATAACATCCGCTCCCATTCCTCTGGCACGCATTGCAATCCCTCTGCCGCACCAGCCGTAACCGCATACAACAAAAACCCTGCCTGCTATAAGCACATTCGTTGCTCTCATCAGGCCGTCCACAGTACTCTGTCCTGTCCCATACCTGTTGTCAAAGAAGTGTTTTGTAAGAGATTCATTAACCGCAATTACGGGAATCCTGAGTGCACCATCCTTCTCCATGCTTTTAAGCCTGATAACTCCGGTTGTCGTTTCCTCTGTGCCACCCATAACGTTTTTTAGGTATGTATCACTGTATTCACTGTGCAGCAGTCCCACCAGATCAGCACCGTCATCCTGGGTAATATCCGGCCTGTGTTCTATGGCGCTTTTAAGGTGCCCGTAATATGTATCCCTGTCCTCACCCTTTATCGCATAGACAGAAATGCCGTAATTCTCAACCAGTGAAGCGGCAACATCATCCTGTGTCGACAGGGGGTTGGAAGCACAAAGCACCACCTTGGCTCCCCCGGCATCAAGAGTCCTTACCAGAGCCGCTGTCTCTGTTGTAACATGCAGACAGCATGAAATTCTCCTGCCAGCAAGTGGCTTCTCTTTTGCAAACCTTTCCCTTATGGTTCTTAAAACAGGCATCCGGTTGTCCGCCCACTCAATTCTTCTTTTTCCTTCAGATACCAGTCCCTTGTCTCTTATATCGCACTCCACCATATGACACTCTCCCGTCATTTATAATTAGTTTTCCGGTTTTATTGCAGTCAGTACAAGAATATCCTTCTTTCCTGAACCAGACACTTTACCGGCAATCTCACATTTAATTTGCATAAATCCTTTTTCACCAAACCATTCTCTCAGCTGCTCCCTGGTAAATCCCTGCCAGATGTCATGCATCCTGATGCTGAATTGTGCATCATCATGAAGTACATAATCTGCAATAAAGACAGCCCCGGACGGCTTCAGTACCCGGTATATTTCCTCTATGGCAACAGCAGGGTCTTCAATATGATGCAGAAACATTGAAGCACAAACCAGATCTATGCTTCTGTCTTCCAAAGGCAGGTTAGTGCCCTCGCCCTCTATAAGCTCAATATTATTGAGCCTGCGTTCCTTCGCTCTGCTTTGAAGAAGGGCAAGCATTCCTGCCGATAAGTCAACTGAAATCACCTTTTTTACTTTTAGCGCAGCCTCAAGAGTAATAAATCCGTCACCTGCTCCCAGGTCAAGAACCGTTGATCCCGAATGAAGCAAGCCACTGCTGTATAGCCGGTCAATTATTACTTTGTCGCTAAATCCTTCTCTTATTCTGCCCCATTCGGGTGCCACCTTATTAAAAAATTCTTTTGTTTCAGCATCACTGGAAGAATACAGCTGCGAATTTCCTGCACAAAGCCATTCTACAAGCGCTTTTCTGCTGAATCTCCATTCCCGCCCTATCTTTCTGGCCGGTACCTTTTCCTCCTTAAGAAGCTTTATGAATGTCTTTATGCTGACATTAAAAAGCTGCGCAGCCTCTTCAAGATTGAGTATTTCCTTGTCCAAAAAAAAACACTCCCCCGTATGGATCA
This sequence comes from uncultured Eubacteriales bacterium, assembly GCA_964471145.1. Classification (GTDB taxonomy): domain Bacteria; phylum Bacillota; class Clostridia; order Acetivibrionales; family STF1-152; genus CAYYGK01. The sequence goes on from CAYYGK010000234.1 coordinate 2,195, forward strand.
ATACGCTAGATTATGCTCATTATACACCACCATATTCATATATACAACACTTATATTCAATTAAATTCAATTTGGTTGGTTATTGGAGATGTCTGACAACTCTATATGTGCCTTGTTAATATAATCAAAACAATTAAGGTCCGAATCTACAGCTTTATAATTTGCTTCAACCATAACAGCAGGCAATGAGACAATAAACTCACTGCCCTCGCCGGGTTTGCTCTTTAGATTAATCCTTCCTCCCTGCATTTCAACAAGTGACCTGGCAAGGGACAGGCCGATGCCTCCGCCTTCATGCTTACGCATCAATGTTTCATCCAGCTGTATAAACTTGTCAAATACACTGTCTATCCTGCTCTCCGGAATGCCTATGCCATTGTCCTTTACACTCACATCAACATACCCCTGTCTCTCGCAAACACTAACGTGCACCGTCCCCCCATCCCTGCCGAACTTGACTGCGTTTGACAGAAGATTGAGCAGTACACGCTCTACAGCTCCAGGGTTACAGGCAACCACCTTGCTGCTTAGGTCAGTACTGAATTTAAGACTCACATTCTTAAAACCCATATATTGAGCAGCACACTGTGTAGTGTTTCTGACTATACTTACTACATCACTGTTTATAATATTCATTTCATAATAGCCTGCATCAAGCTTTGTAATATCTATCAGGTTGCTGACCAGCTTTAAAAGCCTGTAGCAGTTCCTCCTTAAAATACCTATCTTGCTTACAGATTCCTCTTCCTTTTCAATCCAAAGTCCTTTGTCGGAATACATCTGCATAAGCTGGAGCGTGCTCAGTATCACATTGAGAGGTGTCCTGAGTTCATGGGACACATTGGAAAAGAAGTGTGTCTTAAGCCTGTCCATCTCTACAGCTTCCCGAAGCATATAGTGTTCTGTCAAATCCTTTATTACGCTGAGCTTCATGTTCTTGCCGTCATAGGGAAACGGAACAGTTGCCGAAAGCACCTTCATACAGCCTCCGTCTTCCCTTGACAATTCATATTCAAACAAAGACATCCTGTTTTTGTAACGGCCGCTTAAGGGTATATTCTTCTGCTCTCCCGTGCTGCTTATATAACTGCCGAATTCCCTGCCCTTTAGTTTTTCAGGGTCAGAAACTCCTATGATATCGGCAGCAGACTCATTGCCCATTATGATGACGTCTCTGTAGTGAACCACCATTGCTTCGGGAGAGAGTGAAAACGCCTTGATATACCTTTCCCTGCTGTCCTTAAGCTCATTTTTAGCCTTTGCCAGTTTGGCCACGTTTATAGCAAGAAACACCGCAACAACAGTAGACGATAATCCCATGGACAACATGAACCAGAAGAGCCTCCTGTCAACCAGGTACTTTCTATCAGACAGTGAACTGAGGGATTCCTGGACAGTATACCCTATTTTTGAAGTCATTACAGACCCGAATGCCCCTGTAAAACTCACTATGCAGTAAACTGTTATAACTGCAATTAAAAAAAACAGTACAATTAAAAATTTCTTCAGTCTTTTCAGCCCTTCCCCTTAGATGAAGGATTAATACTACATTACATAATCTACCATACTTCAGCAAATAAATCAATGGTTTTTTTAGAAAAGCTATTTGCGTCGTAGCATAAATCTCTGGCAGTCATACTAATTAATTTTGTATGTGCTGCTCAAATAAGCT
>CAYYGK010000235.1:0-3839 GCA_964471145.1 uncultured Eubacteriales bacterium
TTAACAAAAACGGAATACTCGACAAAACCTTCATCGCTTTCCCATATTAATACATTATCCTTTGCCTTATAGGAGCCAATGCTGATGCTGGAATTTTCTGATACTTGTTTGAAGTCCGCAGCATTTATTATGATTGTATCATCAGCTACTTTTTTATCCTGGTGCATGTTAAGGTACCAATCATAGTCATGTATTGCTTCTGCAAAAGCCAGGCTGCTGAATAAAGGCGAAATGCATATAAGCAGGGATAGATATATCAAGATTTTATAAAAAGTACTTTTGTTCATAGTATCCTCTTTTTGGTGTTGTTGTCGAAAAATACCACGCTGTCCATGTCCACATGAAAACTCGCAGATTCTTCCCCGGTAAAGCTTGATCTGGAATTGACCCTTACCCTCAACTCACAGTTTTTGTCAGCTTCAACTATTACATACTGGTCAGATCCATGGAATTCAACAAAGCGTACCTTTGCCTTGAATGAGCATTGGGTATTTTCTTTCATTTGGAGTGCATCTTCACTCATGTTTTCGGGACGTATTCCCAGAATGAGATCATTTGCATCGTAATTCCCGTTAATTAACTGTTGTGACTTCTCATCAGGTATTTTCAGCAGTATACGGCCGGAAATAAAATATAGGGCATTGTCCCGCATGACAAGCCTTCCCTTGACAAATTCCATGGGTGGAGAACCTATAAAGCTGCCTACAAAAACACTTGAAGGCTTGTTATATATCTCTCTTGGGGTACCCGCCTGCTGTATTTTACCCTCATTCATGACAACAATCCTGTTGCCCATTGTTATTGCTTCTGTCTGGTCATGCGTTACATAAATGGTAGTCGTTTTGAGTCTGTGATGAAGTCTCATAAGCTCAACCCTCATTTGAATCCTCATTTTTGCATCAATGTTTGATAGAGGTTCGTCCATCAGGAATACCCCAGGATTTCTGACTATGGCTCTTCCCAGAGCTACTCTTTGTTTTTGGCCGCCTGAAAGCTGTCTTGGAAAACGGTCTGTATAATTTTCAATATCCAGTATTCTGGTTGCTTCCTTAACCTTTGATTCTATGGTGCTTTTCAGGTACTTTCTGATACGGAGACTGAATGCGGTGTTTTCATATACATTCATAGTAGGATAAAGGGCATAATTCTGAAACACCATTGCAAGGTCTCTACTTTTTGGAGGAAGGCTGTTGACAAGTTTGTCACTTATGTATATTTCACCTTCTGTTATTCTTTCGAGTCCTGCAACCATTCTTAGAACTGTAGACTTACCACAGCCTGAAGGCCCAACCAGTACAAGAAATTCTCCGTCATCAATTTCAATATTGAAGTTATTTACAGCAGGAGGTACATTTGAAATGTACCTTTTCGTTACGTTTTTCAAAATAACTTTACCCATTTTTTTCCCCTTACTCTATTACGCCCTGTGATATCAAATCAGGGATTACTACATCATTGACGTAATTCTCTTTTTCCTTTAAGGCATTCATCAGCTGTGCCTCTCCCCGTACTGCAAGCATCGCAGCCTGTGAAATATATCTTATGCATGTGTCTTCCAGATTTGTGTAGCTGTTTATATATTGGGTTGCATCATAGTTTTTAATAAGTATATTTGCAACAGCCGGATCAAGACTGCTGAATTCTTCTTTAAATGCAGGTGAAGCGGGGAAGTGCTGAGAGATGCTGCCCATATCAGGTGTGATCCAGAGAGGTGAATGCATTTGGTATTCTTTTGTAGTCACATATTTTATAAATTCCCATGCAGCATCCTTATTTTCTGAATTTACATGTATTGACAAAGCGTCAACATTTGAATAAATGTCTCTGCCTCCCGGGCCTTGCGGGGGGGCTAAACAGTCGTATTCAAACTGTGTGGTGAATACATTCCTTGGGCCATTATAGAAGAAGGCCTGACGTCCAATCTGCCAGAGTCTTCTGTCTACATCACTAATGGAAGGATCCACACCTACGCTTAAGAGCTCATCATCTGAAAGCAGAAACTTGTCAACCAGTTCCAGATCAACCCACTTTTGCATTATATCAACAGTTGCCGGATCACTTGCAAAAATGGCTTTGTATTTATCTCCGTCTTTTTCGTAATATTTTCCTCCTGCAGCTTTTAGTACCCATTTCATATTTCCATAATAACCTATTGCACTGATGGGGTCATTGAGGTCATGACTTGCAAGTCTTCTGAACATATCAAACGCCTCATCAATTGTCCAGTCATCAGTGGGATATGCCACCCCAAGTCTGTCAAACAAGTCCTTGTTATAGTACATCATCGACGCTTCCCAGCCAAAAGGCATGCCATATATGGAATTTCTTCTTGTAACATTAAACATTATACCTTTCTGTACATTATTCAAAATACCAGGTGTGCTTTCTATGAATTCATCCAATGGATAAAGGAGTTCCTGACCGTAATATGAATTTTTGCCGCCACGTATATCCTGCTGAATAACCTTGACCAGGTCGCAATTCAGCCCGGCGGCAGCATCTGCAGCCATCTGTTCTCTAGCCTGGTTTTTTGCAAGATCTTTTATTTCAATCTCTATTTGCGGGAAATGCTCATAAAATGCAGCAAGTGACTCTTGCGGGAATACATAGCTCTCTCCGTAAAGAAGCAGGGTGCAGGGCTCTATCCTGGGCGGTGCACTGGTTGTTGTTTTTGTTTCACTTTCTTTTCTTGTTTGTGTAACTGAACCTACTTCTTTATTTGCTTTTTGAGTGGTGGAAACTGTTTGTCCATCGTTGTCATATTCCGATTCGTGACTTTCTTTACAGCCTGTCAGACTTACTGCGGTAAGCAACATGACAAAAAGCAAAAGAACAGCCCCGACCTTCCTTGAAATGTTGAAATTCCCTTCCAGTTTCATTTGGATTCCTCCTCGGAAAATATTACCTTGATAGTTTTAAAGTATAGCATGGATTATTATTCATATATATCTACTGTTTTTTATAGAGTTGCATTTTTTTACGCTGTTATAAATTGAATCTATAAAATAAACAGTCAACCACTTTTTTAGCAATATAAAAAAAGTTAATTACAAAAAAATGTATATGAAAGGACAATCAGGCGGCAAAGACCCTTTATTCAAAGTGGACTTCGCTGCCTGAAGAAAATTACATTACATTTTTGATTTTGAACGCAATAATAATATGATTAATATTACTGTGAGGATAATTGCTGCTATTATGATAATGTGAATTATATTGATACCATCATCCTGATTACCGGGTTCATTGACAGAATCTGCCGATACCGGCATGGAGGATGTTACAGGTACAGGTGACGGTGCCGTGCTGCTCAATGTATATTTACCTCCACCTGATACAAAGGACACAACCTCCTTATCCTTGTCAACTTCCATAAATGGTTTGTCAGAATTGCTGTTATTGACAAACCACTTGCTGTCAGCCATATCAAACAGATAATACCGAATATCTTTTTTGCTACTATCAATCTCAAATGTTATATCCCTTTCAATAATAGAACCGTCCTTGCTGAACAGAACAACCGTATTATCAATCATACCGCCGGCAACCAGGCTGCCTTCTACCAAAGTTACAGGTAATGGTTCGGTATCATTATCCATTACCTGAAGAACGTTTAAGTAATTGTCCTCCAGAGAAGGTTTTGCAGGCTTGACTTCAATACGCCAGTTTCCTGCTTCTACACAACATTTGTCAAGCATTATTGAATTTGGATAATTAGTACCATTAACCAAAAACTCTTTATCTGGTCCTCCTACTTTCTCTATTACCAGATTATCAGCATGGGGAAGCAGAGTACTGTTTACCAACTTGCCATTATAGCCGTATTCTGTTCTCTTTAC
>CAYYGK010000236.1:0-3782 GCA_964471145.1 uncultured Eubacteriales bacterium
TTTATGGAAACGGATTTTGTGCTACGGAAGACCGGTATGGTAATTATTACGGAGGCGAATATCAGACGGCATAGCGGATTTTGTTGCAGACCGGCTTGGTGCGGACAAAGAAAAAAGAGATGTAATCGCATACGGGGCATTCGGTTTTATTCATATTGGAATGTCTGTAGCACTGGTTGCTCTTTTTGCAGCACTCTTTAATATATTGCTGGAAGCAATGATAATATCCTTTACCATTGCCCTGCTCAGAAAGTTCAGCGGGGGGGCGCATTCATCTTCTCCCACAGGCTGCCTTATCATTGGAACGGCCGTTACACTGGTGCTTGCAGCCGCTGTTTCCAGGCTGGCTCCTGTTGCGGGGGAATATATTTTGATAATATATACACTGTTTTGTGCGGTTTTTTCTCTAACGGTTTTAAAAGCACATGCCCCGGTGGACCACCCAAACAAGCCGATAAAAACTCATAGCAGGAGGAAAAAGCTAAAGGTATCAAGCATAATTTTTACAGGGGTTGTATCCCTTGCGGCTGTGTCATCAGCTGTAATAAACGCACTTATGCTTTCTTCAGAAGTAATTGTTTCTGTTTCAGTGTCGCTTGTCACAGGGCTTTTATGGCAGTCATTTACGCTTTTGAAGGCCGGGCATCTATTAATCAGCGCATTTGATGCCTTTTTTAGAATACCAATAAAGCATGTGGGAGGTGAGACAAGATGAAAAAGTTAGCCGCAGTTGCTGCATCACTGCTCACAGTTATTGCAATGCTGGTATCCTCGTCAGCATGCCTATGGGGGATTTACCAGCCTGAGGAGCCGGAATCACTGCGCAGGGAGTAGGGGTAGGAGGTCTTTTGACCTCTTACTTCCTTTGATTCCGATCAAACCGGAGGTGAACATATGAAAAATCTTGATACTACAAGAAAACAAAAGGTAAACGAGGTAGTTGCAATTGTAAAGCTGTTGTCGGTCTTCTTCTGCAGTATTATTATTATCTCCATGTTTAGCAGCAATTCAGATGGAATAGTTATTAATAGAAATTTTTTCGTGATGTTTACAAACATGGGATTGATGAAGATGATGGCAATTTGCGTGTCTATACTATTTATCGGATATTTCCTCTGGGCACATTCAACCAGGAAGGAAAGCGATGATGCCGTGTACGAAGTAAAGACAATGTTGGAGCTCATTATCTTCCTGATAGCATGCTCGGGTCTTGTAGTTTTTTCCGGAACATTTCAGAGTCAGTATAAATTCATATATCTTTTCCTGATTATAACAACTACAATACAGTTTGGAACTTCATACGGCATGACCATGGCTTTTGGGGCTTCTGCTTTTTTATTGACAATGGACCTTTTTTCTCTGTCATTAAGTGAGGTCAACAGGTATTTTGAAACTGATGTTGTATTGTCAGGCATATTTATTCTTACTGCCTGGCTTTTGGGACATTATGTAAAGATTGAGGAGGAATACAGGGAGAAGATGGAAGGCCTTGCCAATACAGATGGACTTACCGGTCTTTACAACCACAGATATTTCCAGGATTCTTTCAAATGGCAGATGGATATCTATGAGAATACAAAAAGCCCCGTATCACTTTTACTTGTTGATATAGATTACTTTAAAAACTATAATGACCATTATGGACATCTGGCGGGTGATGAGGTTTTAAAGAAAATTGCTTCTGTCTTAAGGAAATGCATAAGGAGCAATGATATTGTTTCCCGCTATGGTGGAGAGGAGTTTGCCGTGCTGCTCCCCGATACAATGGAGGAGCAGGCAATGAAGGTTGCGGAAAGGATAAGGAAGATGGTAGGGGAGACCGCTTTCATGGGTGAAGAGAATCAACCCGGCGGCAAGCTTACCGTTTCAGTAGGCGTTTCAAGCTTTCCCAAAATGGCCAAATCAAGGGTTGAACTGCTCAAGAGTGCTGACGATGCACTTTACAAGGCCAAATTCATGAACAAGGACAGGGTTGAAACCTATAACACTATTGTGGAGGAACTCAAGACGGATATCGAAAGGGAGCACATAGACCTTATAAGTTCCCTTAAGACTCTTATCAGTATTATTAATGCCAGGGACAACTACACATTTTCTCATACCGAAAGGGTTGTTACTTATTGTCTGAAGATAGCCAGAAAGCTTGAGCTTAATGAGTGGGAGAAGAAGATACTCAAATACGGTGCCTATATGCATGATATAGGCAAAATAGAGATACCCAAATACATATTAAATAAAAAAATGCCCCTTACCGAAAAGGAGTGGGAACTGCTTAAAAAGCATCCTGCAAATGGTGTTCAAATAATCAATACAGTTGAATCGCTGAATAATGTAATACCCCTGATAATGTATCACCATGAGAGGTTTGATGGCAGCGGCTATCCGGAGGGCTTAAAAGGCAAGAACATACCTCTGCTGGTAAGGATTCTAACAGTAGCAGACAGTTTTGATGCCATGACATCAAAACGGCCGTACAAGCCTGCAAAGACACTCAATGAAGCAATAGCCGAAATTAGAAAATGTGAGAGCACACAGTTTGACCCGGAAATAGCGAATGCATTCATTGAAATGCTTGCTGAGGAAAAGAGCAAGTACAAGTCTGCAAACTAAACGCTTCTATTTATCAATATCAAAAAAAATAGATATTACAGTTTTCAGCTTGACAATAACAGCGGCTACATGTATAATTATTCCATATATGACCATGCAGGAGGTGACGGCACAGGAGTCAAACTAAAGATTACGTCTGATTAAACTACAATAACAAGGGAGGTAGCAGAGTTGGCAAAAAAAAGAAGGCTGTTTACGGATAAAACTGAAATAATTGCTGTAGCTCACAAAAGGAGCAGCAGCGGGGGAATGAAAAAAGACAAAATGGTGAGGATGTCACTTACATACGATCAGATTAAGTCTATCAGGATCGAAAAATATGAAGCAAAGAAGCTTTTCAGGAAGTTTGAGGATGAACGCATACTGATATATGACAGGAAATCCCCTGAACCATATCAAATACTGAAACATGAGGAAAAGGAATTTTTTGATGAATATAAAAGGGAAATAAATAAATTTGCACAGGACAACAGGGTATTGTTTTCAGATGAAACTGTTCAGAAGTGAGATAAAGCCTTGACAAAACTGTATGCATGAAGTATTATCAGGTAAAATATTTAAGTTACGATGATCGGAAGAAGTAGGCGTTTACGGGCCTGAAGAGAGGAAAGGCCGGTGGCTGTAAGCCTTTCCGGGAGCAGGGCGCTGAAGGTAGTCCGGGAGTTTCAGCGGGGACATACCGTTATCATGTATAAGCTGCCTCCGGTTTTACCGGGGAAAATTGGTGGTACCGCGGAAGACCTTTCGTCCAATTATTTGGCGAAAGGTTTTATTTTAGGAGTGGGTGTGTATGATACAGAAGGTTGCAGGCATCATGTTTTTTGCATTTGGAACAGCTGTTGTTTTTTCTGCGAGATGGATTGTAAGTAGATTTAATCTTGATAAAAGAATGACATGTGATTACGAGAATGAACTGAACGAAAATGAGATAAAAACATACAAGTACAGCCGGGCAGTAATAAATGTAAAAATGGCAGGTATGCTTTTTGCGCTCCCTGGACTGGTGCTTATACTTGTTTCATTTTGAAAAATAACGGAGGGGATGACATGACAGATATATGCAATATTAAGAAGTATGATCCTTCATCGGTGGAAGACAGGTTGTACAAGACATGGATGGAGAAGGGGTATTTTCATGCGGAGACTGACCCGGACAGGGAGTCGTTTACAAT
>CAYYGK010000237.1:0-3771 GCA_964471145.1 uncultured Eubacteriales bacterium
AATAACTTTGGTAACCTCCACTAGTTTCACTTCCCATGGCAGTTCGAAAACAGGGAAATTTAAAGAGTCCGCAAGTTTTATTGCTTCAGCGGGAATCTCTTTTATATAAGGTCCCAGATTAATTACAAGCCCGGCAAGCTTTTTTGCATCGATGGCTCTTATCAACTCAAGTAAATCGTTTGTATTGCTTTTTAATCCCACTCCTGTAACAAAAAGGAGTTCCCCGCCATGTACCCACCTGGTAACCTGAGGGATATCAACGACATGAACCCATCGTATAATCCTGTCAAGGGAATTATGGCCGGATACCACCTTTATCCTCCTTAAAGCAGGTAAACTCAATATATCACAGCATCTAATCGCCATTTACAAATCACCATAGTTTTAGTATCATATTGTGAATTCTATATCATCTATAATTCCAAGTCAAAAATATTTGCCGGTTTCTTTTATTAAAGGTGCCGTTAATATTTTGTAGCATTAGTAGCAAAGTTTATTAAAAAGCTACTTATACATGCTGAGTCATATGGAAAGATGACAACAGGTATTGATACCTAATGCTAAAACGTATAGAATGGTATTAAAAGAAAATGACTGGGGGAACTTTCAATGAAAAGATTGTCTGAGTTCAAGGCCAATGAAATGACCTGCCTTTCCTACGATTGCTCATGCGGAAGGACACACTCAGTAGATATTGGTAGCATAATGCTTGGTTCCGGTGTGCTGGATAATGTTGTCAAGTCAGTTGAAGCCTGCCGGGGAAAGAAACTGCTCCTTACAGCAGACAGTAATACGTACAAAGCTGCAGGGCAAAAAGTCAGGGGTATACTGGAAAATGCCGGTTTTGATTTGGAAGTATTGGTTTTCAGAACTGAGAACCATGACCTTATACCGAATGCTTACACAATAGGCAGGCTGCTTGTAGGCACTCCAACCGACACCTCCCTCATAGTGGCAGTGGGCTCCGGAGTAATTAATGACATTGCAAGGTACGTTTCATACAGGCTTGGCTGCCCATATATAATAGTAGCCACAGCTCCTTCAATGGACGGCTATCCTTCTGTGGTCACACCCCTGGTTCTCGATAACAACAAGATAACTCTCAAGGCAAAATATCCTGATACAATTATTGGTGATACAGATATCCTGGGCAAGGCACCGGATGAGATGCTCCACGCCGGATTTGGAGATATCATCGGAAAGATTACAGCACTTTCGGACTGGAAGCTGTCTTCTGCTCTCAACCAGGAACACTACTGTGAAGAGTGCGTAAGCCTTGTTCAAAAAGCTTTGGATAAATGCCTGGAAAGCAGGCACGGCCTTATGGAAAGGGATAATGAGACCATTGAATGCGTTATGGAAGCACTGTTACTGTCAGGTTTAGCCATAGGCCTCTACGGCAATTCCAGGCCTGCATCGGGAGCTGAGCATAATTTTGCGCATTTCTGGGATGTTGATGCAGTAAGAAACCGGAGGGCCCATCCGCTTCACGGCAACTCGGTTGCAGTAGGTACCGTTGTAACAGCACATGTATACAATATGGTAAAGGATTTCCTTCCTGCGGATGTGCCTGTACCTGACCCCGATGAAATAACAGGCTATCTTGAAGAAATTGGTGCAGTCTCCTCCCCTTACTACCTTGGCATTGGAAAGGAACTGTTTAAAAGGAGCATCCATAAGGCCATGGACCTTAAGGACCGTTATACGGTGTTCCATTTTGCAAGGGATAACGGTATGCTGGATGAGATAGCTGAAACACTGGAAGAAATCTTTTATTAAAGGTGTCAGGTGTCAGAAGATATAAAACGCATAACCTCTACTGTTTATGCTTAGTTTGCGGTGATACCCGTTAAAACAGACATCCCTGTTCACCGTAGTGCGATACCAGGCTGTAGGGATGAAATAAACAGCGTGTGTGTCAAGGCCAGGGATGTTGCCGGAACAAGAGCAAATGTAGTAACCACAAGACATATGCCTTCAGCTAGTTCCCATAATCAAAAAGACTCCAGGGATATACTGCCGGAGGAATGGTCTCAAATATGAGGTTTTCATCCCTTGTGGGATGCTTAAAGGAGATGCTTTTAGACCAGAGGGCTATATCCGTACTTCTTCCTTTCTGTTTTGGTCCGTATTTCATGTCACCGTAAACAGGGTTTCCTGTGTGAGAAAACTGCACCCTTATCTGATGCGGTCTTCCTGTAATAAGCCTGGTTTCGACAAGGCTTAATCCATCTGAATTTTCTTTAACCCTGTATTTCAGTACTGCTTTCTTACTGCCTGTTGAATCATTTTTTACTACCCTTACCATGTTGTTTTCTGTGTCCTTCCTGAGGAAATGCTCAAGCTTTCCCTCTATCTTTTCAGGCATTCCGTACACTACTGCCAGGTATGTCTTTTCAAACACCCTTCTTCTTATCATATCCGAAAGGCGGGAAGCCGCTTTTGATGTCCTTGCAAAAACCATTGTGCCTCCTGCAGGTCTGTCCAGCCTGTGTACCATGCCCAGAAAGACCTTTCCGGGTTTTCCATATCGCTCCTTTACGTCCTGTTTGAGAAGTGAAAGCAGATCAGGATCACCCGAACTATCAGCCTGGGTAAGCATATTGGCAGGCTTTTTCACGACCAGCAGGTGATTGTCCTCATATATTATTTCAATGCCGTAATCCTTAAGCATTTTCTCAGCCACTATTATTCACCGAAACCCCCAGGGTTTTTGCTGTGCCAGTTCCAGGCAGTTGAAACTATAGTGTCAAGGTCATCAAACCTGGGCTTGAAGTTCAACTCTTCGGTAATTTTCCGGGATGAAGCAATCAATACCGCAGGATCCCCCTGCCGCCTTTCACCCTCTACAGCTTCAATAGGCTTTCCTGTAATCCTCCTGGCACTTTCTATTACCTCCTTTACCGAAAACCCTCTGCCGTTACCAAGGTTGTATATGGTACTGTCACCGCCGTTCCTGAGATGATCAAGTGCAAGCATGTGTGCCTGTGCAAGGTCTGTTACGTGTATGTAGTCTCTTATGCAGGTGCCGTCTCCTGTTTCGTAGTCACTGCCGAATATGACAATATTATCCCTTTTGCCAAGAGCAACCTGCAGCACTAAGGGTATAAGATGTGTCTCAGGTCTGTGGTCCTCTCCTATGCAGCCGCCGGTATGTGCTCCTGATGCATTGAAGTATCTCAGTGACACATATTTCAAGCCATACGCCCTGTCAGCCCATTTAAGCGCATTTTCAACAGCAAGTTTAGTCTGACCATATGGGTTGGCAGGAAATGTTCTGTCAGTTTCCAGTATCGGAATGTTTTCAGGTTCACCATATGTTGCTGCAGTTGAAGAGAACACTATTCCTGTTACACCGCATTTCCTCATTTTTGTAATCAGCTTAAGGGTTGAAACAACATTGTTGTTATAGTATTTAAGGGGGTCTTTTACGCTCTCTCCAACCAGGGAATCGGCAGCAAAGTGTATTACCCATTCAATGTCGTTTTGTGCAAATACCCTGTCCAGTAAACTTTCATCTCTTAGGTCCCCTTTAATGAATTCACCGCCTGTAACCGCTGCCCTGTGGCCCTTTGCAAGATTGTCCACAACAACGACTTCCTCATTTCTTTCAAGCAGTTCACAGACTGTATGACTTCCTATATAGCCTGCGCCACCCGTTACCAGAACAGCCATAAAATCACCTCCGCAAGCTTAATCACCTTCTTATTTCCCTGCCGCCCTCTCCTGCTCCAGTCACATAAAAATCAGGTCTGAGCCCTGTAATTTTCT
>CAYYGK010000238.1:0-3766 GCA_964471145.1 uncultured Eubacteriales bacterium
ATTTGCATAATATTCCTTTTTCATGTTTTCCTGCCGTCATAAATTATACACTAACTTTACGAAATTTCAACATATGAACAGGAACTATTGCGGACAGAAAACGTCAAATATCATATGATATGATAGTAAAAAAGGAGGGAGTCAGGTTGAAGAAAAGCATTTGCTTTATTGTGTGCATTTTGTTGACAGCTGCTGTGTTTTCCGGGTGTGGTGACACTATGAAAGAATATGACATAAGGAATATTGACAGCCGGTGTATAAGAGGCAGTACAGAATTTGCTTTTAATATTTTCAGGGAGCTTTTGAGTGAGGACAGGGGGGAAAATGTATTTATTTCACCTGTCAGCATATCAACGGCATTTGCAATGACATACAACGGTGCACGGTTGGATACGGAGCGGGAAATGGCAGATGTATTGGGCTTTTCAGGTCTGAACAGGCAGACAGTTAATGAAAGTTTCAAAAATCTTAATGGACATCTTAGAAGTATTAAGGATGTAGAGCTTAATATTGCAAATTCTATATGGATAAGAGAGGGAGAGAATATTAATGAAACCTTCCTTTCCAGGATGGAAGAGTACTTTGATGCAAAGACAGACACTTTGGATTTCTCCCAAGAAGGAGCTGCAGATACAATTAACGGATGGATTTCTGATAAAACAAAGAGCAAGATAAAGAGGATGCTCAACCCGCCGATTCCGTCAGATGTGGTGATGTATCTTATAAACGCTATATATTTCAAAGGTTCCTGGAAGGTCGAATTTGACCCTGAAAAAACTTATGATGCGGACTTTTCATGTATATCGGGACAGAAGCAGCAGGTAAAAATGATGCTCAGAAAAGGCAGCATTGAGTATTTGGACACTGAGGGCTACAAGGCTGTGAGGATTCCATACAGAGGCAACAGCATCGCCATGTACTGCATACTGCCGGATGAAGGAACGGATATTAATCAATTTGCTGAAAATATCAATGCCGGGATGTGGGAGGATATAAGGGATGGAGTAGAAGAGACTGAAAAAACCATACTCGGCATTCCCAAATTCAAGGTGGAATACGGTATAAAAAAACTGAATGACAGCCTTGAAAAACTGGGAATGGAAACTGCATTTACACCAGGCGCGGACTTTTCTGATATACGGGGAGGGATTTCCATAAGCAGGGTACTGCACAAGGCGGTAATTGAAGTGAACGAAAAGGGCAGCGAAGCAGCAGGAGCTACAGTGGTGGAAATGGTAGAATCTGCTATGCTAAATCCCCCATCGTTCATAGCAGACCGTCCTTTCATTTACATCATTGCTGATGATGACACAGGCAGCATTCTGTTCATGGGCATGATGGCGGAGTTGAAACAGGAATGATTAAGTAGTATTATATATACTATTATTGTTACCCGGAGGAGAAGCTTGACAGACGACCGAATAACCGGAAAAACAAGGCTTGCGGCAGTTATTGGAAACCCTGTGGAACACAGCATTTCACCACAGCTGCATAATACCTTAAGCAGGTATATGGGCACAGACTTAGCATATATACCTGTAAAAGTAGAAAAGGAAATGCTGGACACGGCCGTACAGGGTTTTTGTGCAATGGGTTTTGTGGGGGTTAATGTAACAATACCTCATAAAAAAGAAATAGTAAGTTTTGTTGACAGGGTCTCTGATGAGGCTCAGCTTGTAGGCGCAGTAAATACAATTAAAATATGCCGGCATGGTATTGAAGGATATAACACTGACGGTGAAGGATTTGTCAGGTCATTCAGGGAGGATACAGGCTCATCATTCGGCAATAAAACTGTTGTAATACTTGGAGCCGGGGGGGCGGCAAGGTCCATTGCATTCAGCGTGGTGCGTGAGGGAGCAGCAAATGTTATCATATTGAACAGGACACTTTCTAAAGCTGAACAGCTGTGTACTGCAGTGTCAAAGGTGACAGGAGCAGCTTTGAAACCAGTGGCTGCATGCAGTGCTGAAAGGAAAGATGTTATTGGAACCTGTGATATAGTTATAAACACAACACCCGTCGGGATGTACCCTGATACCGAAAACATGCCGGTTGACGTGGATATGGCTTTTAGCAGCAGCCAGACAGTCTACGACATCATATATAATCCTCCCCGGACGAGGCTGCTACAAAAGGCTGAAAACTGTGGCTGCATGACGGCAAACGGTTTGGGCATGCTTGTATACCAGGGAATAGCAGCCTATGAAATCTGGATGGATATTATAGTTCCAGGTCAAATATGTACCAGGCTGTATGACGACCTGAAAAAATACATGCTGAATAAAGGGTTTTAATATCGAAATGAAGAATAGTAATGACCATGGTTATTAGCATTAGCATAGTTTTTTTGATCGGTCTTGCTGCCGGTTCTATAATTAATGCGTATGCACAAAGCGTACGCAATAAGCCTGTATTGCTCAATCCGTTAAGGTGTGTCAGATGCCGGGGAATGGTGAGGGCGGCTGATGCAATTCCTGTAGCGGGGTTTTTTCTGCAAAAGGGAAAATGCAGGCTTTGCAGGGCATCAATATCCTACAGGTCTCCGGCAACCGAAGTACTGTGTGGGGCTGTTTTTGTAGTCCTGTTTGTCAGATTTGGGTGGAGTGCGGAGTTTGCCGCATTCTCTTATCTCATGATGCTACTTGTGGCAGTAGTCATTGTAGATATCGACCATGGAATAATACCTAACGAAATTGTAATTGCGGGAATGCTTGGGGGAGCAGCTGTATTTGCATATAATCTGTATCATTCGTTTGGTTACTTTACAGACAGTGCGTGGTGGGCCCCTCTTGCCGGAATGCTTCCGGGAACTTTGTTTCTTTTTATTGTGTTTGCAGCAGGATATGTGATTTACAAATCCGACAATGTAATGGGCATGGGGGATGTAAAACTTTTTGCTCCTGTAGGCATGTTTCTGGGATGCAGGATGTGCATTATTGCACTGATTCTGGCAATACTGCTGGGAGGTATTGCAGGCACCGTGTTTATGGCAACAGGTTTTAAGAAAAGAAGGGATACCATTCCTTTTGGTCCGTTCATTGCACTTGGTGTATTTATTACTATAATCTGGGGATATGATATTCTTATATGGTATGCAGGTAAATGAAATACGAGGGAGGGTAAACATGCTGAAATTAAAAAACTACATGGAAGAGGTTGTAATAAACCTGATGGATGAGGTTCTGAAAGGAATAGACGTGTGCAAATGCGATAAATGCGTACTTGATATTGCAGCTATCGCATTGAATGATCTGCCGCCCAAATACACGGTTACAGAAAAAGGAGAGCTGTATTCCAAGGTGAATGCGCTTCGGAACCAGTTTGAAGTTGACATTATTTCTGCGATAACCAAAGCGGCAGTGCTTGTTAAAAGAAACCCGAGACATGATTAGAAAGGAGCATATTTATGCCGAAATTCGGACCTTCAGGCAATTCTGAAAGCTTCTACAGTGAAGGTCACAAGTCATCGGTTGAAATGCCTGCATGGCTCAGGGACAAAGGCCTTGACGCATATGAATACAGTTGCAGCAAAGGCGTAAAGATAAAAAGGCAGACAGCAGAAGTGCTGGGAGATAAAGCTGAAAAAAGCGGTATATATCTCAGCATACATGCGCCGTATTACATTAACATGGCAAGCAGTGAAAGCAAAAAAAGGAAAAACTCCATAAGATATGTAATGGAAACACTACAAGCGGCAAAACATATGAGGGCAGAACGGGTAGTAGTTCATATCGGTTCATGCTCAGGTATGGACAGGGCACAT
>CAYYGK010000239.1:0-3764 GCA_964471145.1 uncultured Eubacteriales bacterium
GAAATCAAGAACGTTCCTCTCATATTTTCCATACTTAACACTTTTAAAAGTTGGAACGTACTTATCTTCCTTTTTATGCATTTCTGCCTTCTTATTCTCATCCAAAATAGAGACAGCAATGGTCTGTCCGTCCTTTTCAAATACCAAAGCATTCCCCAGATTAGCAATAATCTTGTAATTCCTGCTTTTTAAAAACCTATCAAAATCATCATTTCCCGGCCCTTTTCTCAAAACATCAGCTATATGATCAGGAAAGTCTGATATCATCATATTCTTCAAAGTACCGTCTCCTTCCTGCTAAAAAGACTTGTCAGTCCTTAACAAGCCCTTTCTGCCTGTCATATTCCTCCTGTACAAAGCTAACCCATCTATCTGCATTCATTACTTTGAACTCATTGACATATGAATCCCAATCGCTGTCAATGTTTTTTTCACCGGTAATAAATTGAGCAACACTGGAGTGAACGTAGTTATAGACAGTATTAGAGATTTCAGCTACTTCTGCTACTTGTTCCCTGTTGAACCACAATGATGGAGGAATATATTCATTAACTTTGTACGGTTCATATAATTTATTAGTGGATTTATATAGAATTGTTTCCGGCGAAGCATCATTTACCCCTCCTAACGGAATTCTAGCTGCTCTAATTTTCGAAGGAAAGTACCTGGGGAATATATTACTCCACCACCCATTTTGCACTTCGGTGTACATTTTAAGTTGAACTAAAGAAGCAGGTTCACCGTTTATACCCACTTCTCCTTCCTTGGGCATCCTCCACCCGACGCCTTCCAACCCACTTATATTGGTAGCACTGCCTTCCATAGAATAAAACCAGTCCATCCATCTTGTAATTACTTCCGGATGATTAGCCTTGTTAGTTATAAAGCATCCTTGCAGGCATTGAGCACCAGGTGGAAATGTAGCTGCCTGTTTTAATCCATCAGGGCCTTCCAATGGAGCTATTGGATAATATTCCTTATAACGTCCACTTTTCCCAAAGTTTATGGCGAAAATTCCTGTATGTCCTGCGGACACGCTTCCCAAGATAGGTTCAGGGTTTTCCCCGAGTTCTCTTATTTGCGTACCCTGCATCACGAAACTTTCAGGATATATCAGACCTTCACTATACAGTTTCCTTAAAAATCTAAGTCCCTGCTTGAATCCTAGCTTATCAGCCGTAAATTGAACCTTACCGTCCTTAACCATAAGATAGGATTCATCACTATATATGAATGGATTCATA
Source organism: uncultured Eubacteriales bacterium (assembly GCA_964471145.1). Lineage (GTDB taxonomy): Bacteria > Bacillota > Clostridia > Acetivibrionales > STF1-152 > CAYYGK01. The sequence continues at coordinate 1,245 of CAYYGK010000239.1, forward strand.
AGAAAACCATCAACTAGCCCTTTCCACCCGTTAATTGGTAGTCCGCTGTTGGCAAATGCGTATGGAATCTCATCAGCTTTTCCATTTTCATTGGGATCCTCTTCCTTGAACGCCTTTAACATGAGATAAAAATCCTCTGTCGTTTCAGGAGTATCAATGTTCAATTTTTCTAACCAAGGTTGATAAACCCACATCTTCATAGGTGCAGTCATGTGTAAAGTTTCTCCTGCAATGGGGAATGAATAAATGTTTCCATCGGGAGCTGTTATGTTTTTTATAAGATCGGGTGCATCCTCAAGCATTTTCTTGTAATAGTATCCGTGTTTATCAATATATTCATTTATTGGTATGATAACACCCTGGGATGCATAATACATAACTTCTGAAGGAGGCATCATTCTTCCTACAATAACGTCGGGATAGTCTCCTCCTGCCATAATTATTTTGAACTTTTCATTAAACTGATCCTCAGGAATCTGCTCAAATTCAACATGAACATTAGTCTTCTCTTCATACCATACAGTGCAGTCATTGGTATTGAGGTCCTCAACAAGTGCATCCCTGGGTGCCAACATGGTGAATGTAACCTTTTCTTTAACTACTGGAAACTCACCGGGAGGTGTTACCAGGGATTGTTCCTCTTCAGTATCACTTTTATTCCCAGTATTTTTTTCTTTTTCCGTAGTATCTTCTTCAACAGACTTCTGCTCATTATCAACTGTTGAATCTCCTGCTTTTTCGGTTGAACAACCACCCAGCACCATCGTGACACAAAGCAGCAATGTCAGAAAGATCAATAAATACCTTTTCATAGTTTACACTCCTTTTTTAAGTTTTGTTTTATTATTTCAACCCACTTACAAAGTGGGTATCAATAAACATTCTCTTCCATTGCTAATAGTTTCCCCAAAATTTCTTACCTTGCAGGCAATTGACATCATCCCAGTCATAGCTGTACCTTAACATTTCTTCTTTAAGACTCAAGTATATATTCTGGTATTCGGGCTTACCATACAAATTTTCCATCTCATAAGGATCGCTATTCAAATTAAAAAGCTGAGTCTTTTTCAAACCATCAGTCCTGTATTCAATTAACTTGTATTTTTCATTTTTTACACTTCTAACATTGTCCTTATATGCCATGTACAGTGTCTCTCTTCCCGTAACCCTTTTGTTTTGCAGTATGTCTGCAAAACTTTTGCCTTCCACAGTTTTCGGAACATCAATACCCAAAATGTCACATAAAGTAGGAAAGATATCCAGTAGATAAACATATGTATCTGTGCTTTTGTTTTTTGGAATTCCCGGTCCTGAAAAAATCAGCGGAACTCTTATACTATGCTCATAATTGCTCTGTTTCCCCATCAATCCATGCTGACCCAGGGCAAGACCATTATCTCCAGCAAAGATAATTAAAGTGTTATCATACACGCCTTTTTTTTTCAGGGCAGCCATAATTTTACCTATTTCATTATCAAGATGAGTTATAATTGCATAGTATTCGCATATGTGTTTCCTTATCTCATCCGGCTTCCTTGGGTTCGGAGCCAGCAATTCGTCTCTTATGCTGCTGACACCGTAATCAAACGAGTGTTCCGGCATAAAATTGTCTGGAAGAGTGATTTCATCTGGATTATACATGTTTAAAAACTCTTCAGGCATGGTTCTGGGGTCGTGTGGAGCCATGAAAGATACATACATAAAAAACGGCTTGTCGGATTGATATTTATCTATCCATTTTAAGGCTGCCTCACTAAACAATTCACTTGAATGCTTTCCGGGATATATATGATCGCACCGCCTTTGCATGGTTGTATTACTCAGCCAGGGGTTTAGAGTCACCATGCCGGTATTATCATATTTCCCTTCAGGATCAAAATTGTATGCTGGTACATTCCAGTGGTCTTCCATTCCCCCGAAGAATATTTCATCACCATCTGTGAAGCTCCTGGCATATGATCTCGGACCATTGTGCCATTTTCCAATGCCATAGGTACAGTATCCGGCTCTTTTCAGTGTTTCCCCCATAAGAGCATGTTCTTCCAAAACGGTAGAACCACAATTTTCCAGGTGAAACAGGGTCATCCCCGTATGCAGCATGGCTCTGCTCGGCATGCATACTGCCCCTACAGTACCTCCAGGGATATGGGCATGGGTAAATGCAGTACCGTCCTTAACCAGTTCATCCATATTGGGAGTGTATATTTCACTGTTACCAAGTGACCTAATAGTATCGAATCTCTGATCATCGGTAAAAAGCATCAGTATATTTGGCTTGTCTTCTTGTTTTTTCATTTGCTTGCACCTCGCTTCCTTTTTAAATTATTTGCCTGCAGACTATCCTTTAATTGCACCAATCATTACTCCCTTAACGAAGTATTTCTGAGCAAAAGGATATATTACCATAACAGGGAGACTAGCCACTACGATTAAGGCGTACTTTAACAAATTTGAAAGAAACTGCTTGTGCTCCTGTTCCTCAATGTTGATAAAATCATTGGTTGATACCATATTTTCTGA
>CAYYGK010000240.1:0-3757 GCA_964471145.1 uncultured Eubacteriales bacterium
ACTTTCTTCATCGAGATAGTCGATGCCTTGCTGTTGTTTTGCAGATTTTGGTTGCGCCCTACTGCTGCTGAATACCCGTGAAAACAGTCTCTGCCCTTTTTTTTTCATGGCTTATTTGCCCCCTCAAACCTGTTTGCTATTATATTCCCCTCATTGTTGCGTTCTATTCCTTCTCAATACAGGTTAAAGTATGAATTGCACTGCATACACATATTAATAGTCTATAAAGACAACAGGAGCAGTGTATGGTCCTCTTTACCGGCAACAAAAAACCCCTGGTTTTTTTAATGACAGTTCTTGCAGCCCTGTCAGTTGCGGCAGTTGTCCTGCTGGTACATTGGATTGAGCCTGCCACAGATGTGTCCGGCAAAGTATCGGATGACGAAAAAGCGCTCTTTGAAAAAATGCTTGGGGAACTGTTTTCCGAAAGGAATGGAGCTGTACTAGATAATGATGCAACAGGCCTTGAGAAGTTTTACAACACCTCCACGCGTTACGGCAAGTGGGCGTACGAACATCAGGTGCGCAAGACCGTATACCTTCACAGGTGGTCTGACAAGCAGGGGGTCAACTTTATTAACATATCCACTGATATTGTTGTAAGGTCACTCAAAGAGTACGGCAAAGGTTACCGCAGCTATTTTATGTGCTCAACTGCATACGATTATGCATATGAAGATGCTCCCCTTAATATAAACCGTATGAGGATCGGCACATATCACTCCATGGATATTGTACTTACAGATAAGGGATGGGTTGTAGGAAGGGAATGGTACACCGACCCGTTTGCCGATTCCCTTGAACTGGATGATATAAAGAAGGATGACTTCAAAAATCATATACTTGAAAACAGCGCCAGAGATTTTTCGAACATTAAAGAGACGAGGATTGCAGCCGCAGAGTATGCAGACAGGTACTGCGGAGCGGCAAATCCCACAGGTGACTATAGTTATAACAAAAAGTACAAAAACTATAATCCGCTTGGAGGGGACTGTGCAAATTTTGCTTCACAGGTACTGCATGAGGGCGGGGGCTTCGGGAAGACATATACCTGGAATTACGGAAAGGACGGGAGCAAGGCCTGGCTTAATGCACAAGCCTTCAAGGGCTACCTGCTTTACAGCGGAAGGGCCTCACTCATAGCATACGGAACGTATGAAAAGGTTTTTAAGTCATCATATAAGCTTTTGCCTGGGGACATGGTAGCCTATGAGAGGAAGGGAAAGGTCAAGCATGTATCGGTTGTGACAGGCACTGACAGCAGGGGCTATGCCCTTGTAAACTGTCATAATACCGACAGGTACAAGGTCCCCTGGGATCTTGGCTGGAGCGATTCAAAAATCCGGTTCTATCTTATCCGGGTGCACTATTAGGAAATGAACACTGCCCCCTGTGTTTGTTTAAACAACTACACCTTTACCAACCGTCAAAGGCCAGTTTTTCTCTCCCTTCAGGTGCCTGTTTTCAGTTATTGTCACATTTTTGTCAAGTATTGCACTGTCAAGGTTCGCACCCTGCTGTACTACTGAATCCTGCATCACTATTGTATCCCTTATGACTGCACCTTTCCCTACATACACACCCCTGAAGAGTACACTGTTTATGACCGTACCTTCAATTATGCAGCCATCAGCAACGATCGAATTAGAAATCAGGGCCTCCTCATTGTATTTAGCCGGCGTCTCATCCTTTACCTTTGTGAAAACCTTTCCTCTGCGTATAAACAGGTCATTTATCAGTTCAGGGTCAAGCATCTCCATGTTGCATCGGTAATAGGTCTCTACAGTATTAAGGTTTCTCCAGTATCCGCTGAACTCGTAACCGTATATTTGAAGGGTATCAAGTCTCCTGATGAGTATGTCCTTTACAAAATCATAATTGCCGTGTGCCTCACACGTTTCAAGCAGTGATACCAGGAATTTGCGCTCTGCTACATATATACCGAGGGATCCAAGCCTGGTCTCGGGATTGCCGGGCTTTTCCTGCAGGTCTGTAACCCTGGAGTTCTTGTCAATCCTGACTATCCCCAGTTGTCTCAGCTCTTCCTGTGTGTAGTCGTTCATATTCCTGTATATAAGAGTTATTTGAGCATTTTTTCTTACATGATATTCTACAGCTTTGGAAAAATCCATATTATATATGCAGTTGCCCTGGGCTATTATAACAAAATCCTCATCGCTCCTCTCAAGGAACGTAAGGTTCTTGTACATGGCATCAGCGCTTCCCCTGTACCACCCGGTATCATCATTGCCCATTGAAGGAGGGAAAATATACAGGCCGTCCTTCTTCCTGTCAAGGTCCCACTCCTTGCCTGAACCCAGGTGATCCATAAGCGAACGGAAACTGTACTGGGTTAAAACACCAACATTGTTTATCCCTGAATTTACCATGCTGGACAGGGGAAAATCTATAGCCCTGTACTTCCCCGCTACAGGAACCGCAGAACCTGACCTTATGGCTGCAAGCTCCTTTAATCCGGGCTTTTTCCAGCCGGTAAGAATTATACCCATTGTCGACCTCACTCGCAATCAACCCCTCTCAACAGGCTCTCGCCCGATTTGACCGTATTGCTGTATAAGTCGTCGGCACATATATCGGCGTCAATTACTGCATTTTTGCCTATAACGGTGCCGGCAGGTATTTGCGCCCTCTCCCCGATTACAGTAATATCAGAATGGTAGATTTCAGGATTTTGCCTGTTGGGCAGCGATTCACCCTCTCCGATTCTGGTGCCTGGCCCCACAGTAACCTTTTCCCCCAGTATGCTCCTTTCAATACGGCAGTTACTTTCTATTCTTGAATTGGACATGACTATGGAATTCCCTATAACAGCACCCTCTCCGACATATACACCGGGAAAAATCACCGAGTTGTACACCTCACCATATATTATGCATCCCTCCGCCACCATGGATGTCCTTACCTTTCCTGAAGGTGCTATGTAATGCGCCGGTTTTACAGGATTGGGAGTATATATTTTCCAGTCAGGTTCATAAAGGTTAAACTCCGGCACACGCTTTACAAGGTCCATATTCGATTCCCAGTAAGCCTTTATCGTACCTACATCCCGCCAGTACCCGTTGAACCTGTAAGCCCACATGCTGAGCCCTTCATTCAGCATTGCAGGTATAATATTCTTTCCAAAGTCGTGTTCTGAATCAGGGTTCTCACTGTCCCTTACAAGGTATTGCTTTAATATGCTCCAGGTAAACACATATATCCCCATCGAAGCAAGATTGCTTGCAGGATTCTCAGGTTTTTCGGTAAACTCGAATATCCTGCCGTCTTCATGTGCACTCAGGATACCGTATCTTGATGCCTCCTCTTTGGAAACCTGGATAACCGATATTGTGGCATCCGCATTGTTTTTATTATGGAAGTCGATCATTGCAGAATAGTCCATTTTGTATACATGGTCGCCTGAAAGTATGATCACATTCCGCGGACCACATTTGTCTATATAGTCCATGTTCTGCGCAACTGCATTGGCAGTACCCGTATACCACTGCCCGGTTTCCTCCTTAAGGTGAGGGGAAAGCACCGTAAGCCCTCCGTCCATACGGTCAAGGTCCCACGGCTTACCTATACCCATGTGGGCATTAAGCTTAAGCGGCAGATACTGCGTGAGAACTCCTACAGTGTCTATGCCGGAGTTAACGCAGTTGCTAAGGGAAAAATCAATGATCCTGTACTTGCTTCCGTAAAGTACGGCAGGCTTGGCATTTTTTTTGGTAAGCACTCCCAGCCTGCTTCCCTG
>CAYYGK010000241.1:0-3746 GCA_964471145.1 uncultured Eubacteriales bacterium
ATCCCTTTTGACCGTGTCGTAAACACCAAGTTCCTTTGCTATCTCATACTTTAGCTGTTCCGACATGATACCATTTCGCCTGCTCACAGCACACTCCCCCTTTCTCCGGCTTTAATGCCGGATAAAACAACGGAAGTTGTTTTAGTAAAAGCGCACATATATATTTTCCGCAATTTTTTTATTTATATTTGTTGTAATTTCTGTTTTGTTAAATTATGGTTAATTTTTTTACCGTGTCATTCCAGGCTTGATGTTAATATACTGGCAGTATGAGAGGTGATTGCTGTTGTTTTCAGACAGGGAGCTTTTTGCCCGCATTATAAAGTGCGAGGCCGGCGGTGAAGGACTAAACGGCATGAAGGCGGTAGCCACCGTCATAATGAACAGGGTGCATGTGCCTTACGGGGAGTACTTCCGTGAGGGCCAGGGGAGCCTGAGGCGTGTAATAGAGCAGTCGCGGCAGTTTACCTGCATGCTTCCCGAAATATACGGGCAGGTAAATCCCCAGACCGTCTGGTCCAGCCCGCCAGAACAGATACACTATGACGTTGCGGACTGGGCGCTTTCAGGCAACCAGCTCACAGGTGCAACCGACTGCCTGTGGTACTACAACCCCTACAGTGAAGTATGTGCCGACTATTTCCCCCCCAACAGGTCGGGGGTTATCTTCAACAGGATAAACCTGCACTGCTTCTACCAGCCTACATCCCTCTACGCACAAACCTGATGAAAGGAGGACACATATAATGAAGCAGAACAGACAGCTTCCCCAGCCGTACATGCCGGCCTGGCCCACAGGGATGCCCGCAGGCCCCGGTTACATGCAGGTGCCGTCAATGCCGGCTGCACAGCAGGCTTCCGGCGGTCCTGCACCGCAGACGGTAGAAAGCACAATGTATACCCCCGGATACCTCAAGACCCAGATAGGCAGGAGGGTGAAGGTGGAGTTCCTTATAGGGACGAACATGCTGACCGACAGGGAAGGCACCCTGGAAAAAGTGGGTGCAAGCTATATTATAATAAAGGAAGCCGAGACAGACGACCTTCTGCTGTGCGACCTTTACTCAATAAAGTTCGTACGGTTTTACTACTGATACTACCCCTGCAGAGGGGAGGGGCTTAAAAAGCTCCCCTCTCTACATCTTTTCAGGTCTTGAGGGCCTGGATATCTCGGTAAGTGCTTCAGAAGCCTCCATCTCAAAACGGCTGTCGTTTGCAATATCGCCCAGGGCAACAATGCCTACAAGTTTGTTGTCATCAACAACAGGTATCCTTCTCACCTGGTTTTCAGCCATCATCATTGAAACCTCTTCTGCATCCATATCGGGGGTAGCTGCCCTCACCTGTGAGGTCATCACGTCCCTTACCTTAAGCGTGCGGGGATCCGTTCCGTGAGCCACGTTCCTTACAACAATGTCCCTGTCGGTTATAATGCCTTTAACACCGTTCTCATCACACACGGGTATTGAACCCACATTGTGCTTCTGCATGAGCTGTGCAGCCTCTACTATCGTAGCATCCGGGTTTGTGTATGCAACATTCTCTGTCATTATATCCTTAATCTTCAAACACATCAGCCTCCATTGTTTTTTAAGTGTCTTTATTCTTTCCCTTAACTTAGCTAAATATTATATGGAGATATTCCGGGCAATGTTTTATAATATTTACAAAAATACATTGCATTTTTGTCAGCTTGACAATATAATTATAGGGGAAGGGAGGGTTTGATATGGCATTTTTTGAAAACCTCGGAAAGAAAGTAGGCGAAGCTGCACAGGCTGCGGCAAAAAAATCAAGTGAGTTGATGGAAGTAACAAAGATCAACATGAATATCACACAGGAAGAGGATAAAATCAAAAAACTCTACACCGAAATGGGTAAGAAGATTTATGAAGACTACTGCTCCGATCCCGGCAGCGCCTCTCAGTTTGCAGAACAGTGCGAAGCTATAGGTACGCACAGGGAAACCATCGATAACCTTAAAAAACGGATCCGCGAAGTCAAGAACATAAGGGTCTGCGATGGCTGCGGTGAAGAAATCGACAAAAGCACCATGTTCTGCCCCAAATGCGGAGCAAAGCAGGAAATTGAAGTAGAAGAAGCTCCAAAGGCTGAGGCGCAGGGTCCCAAGTGCCCCTCATGCGGTGCCGAAAACACAGGCAATTCTGAATTCTGTACCTCATGCGGCGAAAAAATGGGCGGGTAAAAGTTTTTTTAACAGAAGCGGGGCATATGCCCCGCTTTTTTTGTATGTCAATCCTTTTTTATACTGCTCAGCATATCTTTAATATCCTTTTCATCCGGTTTAATTGAAAGATACCGTTCAAAGCAGTCTGCCGCATCATCACACTCGTTATAGAAGGATGTGTCATCAGGGTTGTTAAGATAGTATATAAGGATCCCAAGCATTCTCCATGCATGCAGCTTCTCATCGGTAGTATTAAAATTAAGCGTCTCCATCTGTTCTTTATACCTGGAAAGCCAGGACAGTGCCTGCTTTTGCTGTTCTTTGTACCTGTATCCCCCCGACATGCTCAAGCGGTTCTTAAGGTTCATGAATTCTGTCCATTTTTCCTTCAACTGTTCAAGGGGACGGCCGGTATCGATATCTTCATCCAGCGAAACATCGTTCTTTTCCTTAATGAAACCTATAAGGTCTCCCGCCCTCATAGGGTCCAGACTGCTGTTCTTTATGTGTTCTATGGCCCTCATATCACCCATGTTTGCAAGTGCCGTAGCAGCTGCATTCACCCTTTTCTTATTGTATGACTTAAGTTCATCCGTCAATACCTCAAATGCCTTATCCCCTCCGATCTCTCCAAGAGCATAATGAGCATCCGTGCTTACCTTGAGTGCATCTTTCAAGAAACTGACGGCTTCTTCTCCATATTCGGCTGCCTTTTTAGCCTCAATGCGTTTGGGTGCCACCAGCATAACCCTGTCACTTTCAATATCCTGGTCAAACTGCTTTATAAGCTTCTTTATTTCTCTTTCTTTCCCGAACATATTACCACTCCTCTCCTTTAAATATCAGCTATATTTCAACTGATTGAAATCCAATATCAACTTTTATGGGGTCCCTTCTAACATTGTTTTTTGCCCCGCAGCAGTAACACTCTCTTTCAAATGAGCCTGCTCTCGTACGAACAGGTGATTCATAGCCGCATCTACCGCATTTCATAAGAAGCACAAGGGTTTCATCATACCCCTGTGTTTTAAGCAGTGCTGTCAGTCTGAACTTGTCTGCTTTGTTCGCAATGCAGGAAAGACCGTCCGCTTCATACACCGGCCGGGACATCTTTTGTTTACTGCATTCAAGTTGATAGGTGCCTGTCCTGAGAAACGGGTTCACAAAGAACCCGTTTATTTCACGCCCAATCACACCATCAGGAGTTTGTGCCAAATACCAGGTTCCTGGCGGTATATATTCTATTCTACTTAATAACACACTTGCATGCATCAGTGTTTTGACTTCCTGCCTGTATATAACAAGCCTGTGCTCAGTATCATCGTGAATATCAAACCTTTTTGAAACACCATAACCTTCAGCCTTAAAATCCAGTATGAATTTCTGCAGCCGGGAAAAATCATCCCTGTATTCACTGGAATCAGTGCTGCTGTCTGAATGCTTGTCAACAAAATACTGTATTTTGTACCTGACAAAGCGATCCGGGGTTATGGACCCTTCAGGTTCCGGTATCCATTTGCCCGGGGGGAAGTTAATCTTCTTAAGTCTCCCTTCCCTG
>CAYYGK010000242.1:0-3744 GCA_964471145.1 uncultured Eubacteriales bacterium
CCCCGTTGTACATTGCGCCTATCTGTGGAACGGTCACATGTGATTCATCTATAATGGTTATAAAGTCATCCGGAAAGTAGTCTATAAGTGCAAACGGGGGACTGCCGGGCTTTCTGCCGCTTATGTGTCTTGAATAGTTCTCTATCCCCTGGCAGAACCCTATCTCCCTCAGCATCTCAAGGTCGTATCTTGCACGCTGTTCCAGCCTCTGTGCTTCCAGCAGCTTCTTCTGTGACCTCAGCTGTTCAAGATGCTCTTTTAGTTCCTCTTCTATGGACTTCATGGCCCTTTTCATCTTCCCGGATGTGGTTGCATAGTGGGATGCCGGGAATACTGCAATGTGTGACCTTGTGCCTGTCACCTCGCCTGTCAGGTAGTTTACTTCCGTAATCCTTTCAATCTCATCACCGAAGAACTCAACCCGCAGCACCTTTTCTGACATGTTTGAAGGGAATATCTCAAGTATGTCTCCCCTGGCCCTGAAACTGCCCCTCCTAAAATCCACCTCGTTACGGTCGTACTGTATGTCAACAAGTTTGCGAATGACCTCGTCCCTGTCCCTGTTCATGCCGGGACGCAGCGACAGCATGAGCTCAGTATAGTCTTGGGGGTCGCCAAGCCCGTATATACAGGACACACTGGCCACTATAAGCACATCCCTTCTCTCCAGAAGCGCAGCCGTAGCAGAATGCCTGAGCTTGTCTATCTCATCATTCATTGATGAGTCCTTCTCTATATACGTATCGGTAGAGGGAATATATGCCTCGGGCTGGTAGTAGTCATAATAGCTTACGAAATACTCTACGGCATTTTCGGGAAAGAAATCCTTGAATTCACTGCAAAGCTGCGCAGCAAGTGTCTTGTTATGCGCAATGACAAGTACCGGCTTTTGTACCCTTTCAATCACATTTGCCATTGTAAAGGTTTTGCCCGAACCGGTTACACCAAGCAGCGTCTGATGCCGGGTTCCCATATTGAGACTCTCAACCAGTCTGTCTATCGCCTGCGGCTGGTCTCCCCGGGGACTGTATTCAGATGACAGCTTAAAAAGGGGCATGTGCTACCTCCAGTCTACCTTCGTCTATTATATTTTTGTTGCTGAGGTGTGTCAAATAGAGATTTGCACCAAAAATATGCCCGGTTCTCTTGCCAAACTTAACTAAATACAATTATAATATTAACTGTAATATAGCATGAGTGAAAAGGAGGTAATTTTTTGAGGATAAAAGTATTGTTTATATGTGTTCATAACTCTGCAAGAAGCCAAATGGCAGAAGAGCTGCTCAGAAAGCTTGGAGGGGATAAATTTGAGGTTGAAAGCGCCGGACTTTCCCCAACCGCCATCAATCCTCTGGTCATTGAAGCAATGAAAGAAGAAGGTATTGACTTATCCGGGAAGAAGACCCAAAGTGTATTTAGTCTTGTAAAGGCACAAAATTTCTATGGATTTGTCATAACGGTTTGCAGCAGAGCAAAAGAGAGCGAGTGTCCCATATTCCCGGGTATGCCAAAAAGAATTCACTGGGATTTGGAAAATCCTGAAGATTTTATGGGTACAGAAGAAGAAAAGATTGAAAAGATTAAAGAGCTTAAAGAACAGATAAGGCAGCTTGTGTTGGATTTTATTAAGCAGCAAAGGTGAATTCTATCAGGCTTTAAAATTGTTATGTCACACTGCAGGATTCAAAATGAGTTTTGTTAATAACATTGACATGCAGTGATAATGCAGTTAAAATATGTACAAACCATTACCTGTTGTGAATAAAGCTTTATGTTTTCAGTATATATATAATAACAATCATCGGAGGTAAAACAATGAGGGTTGCAAAATTCGGAGGTACATCTCTTGCCACGGCAGAACAGATAAAGAAGGTATGCGGTATAATATTAGACGAACCCAGCCGCAGGCTGGTTGTGGTCTCAGCACCCGGCAAACGCTTCAGGGAGGACATAAAGGTTACCGACCTCCTTATAAGGCTGGCTGAAACGTGTATTGCAGGGGGAGATGTTGACAAGGCGCTTGAGGATGTGCTTTCAAGATTCAGGGACATCACTGAGGAGCTGGGCCTTCCTTCCCGGACATATGACAAAATTGAGAAAAATATAAGGGGCAGGCTTGACGGGGACAAAAGCGATGCAATGAAGTATACCGATGGCATAAAAGCTGCGGGTGAAGACAACTGCGCCCGTATGATTGCAGGATACCTTGCAAGCCTCGGCCATGACGCAAGTTACATTAATCCCAGGGATGCAGGCATGCTTTTGAGCAAGGAATATGGCAATGCGGTAGTGCTGCCTGAGGCATATGAAAGGCTCTCCTCGCTCAAGGACCGTAAGGGAATATCCATATTCCCCGGTTTTTTCGGCTATTCTGAAGACGGTGAGATAGTTACCTTCTCAAGGGGAGGCTCTGACATTACCGGGGCCATACTTTCCGCAGCTACAGATGCCGAACTGTATGAAAACTTCACCGATGTAGACTCGGTATTTGCTGTAAACCCCAATATAGTACCAAACCCCAAACCTATCAATAAACTCACATACAGGGAAATGAGGGAACTGTCTTATGCAGGGTTTTCCGTATTCCATGAGGAAGCACTGGTTCCGGTATACCACAAGGGCGTACCGGTTGCCATAAAGAACACCAACAACCCTGAAGCTCCCGGCACCACCATAGTCCCCGGGCTGGACAGGATTGACCGCCCCATTGTGGGCATTGCCAGCGATGAGGGCTTCTGCAGCATATATATCAGGAAGTATCTTATGAACAGGGAAATAGGATTCGGCAGGAAGGTACTTGCAATACTTGAGGACGAGGGTCTCTCATACGAGCATACCCCTTCCGGGATAGATGACATATCAATAATCCTTGATCAGAGTCAGCTTGATGAAAACAAGGAAGGGCGCATCATCAGCCGCATAAGAAATGAACTTGAGGTTGACGATGTATCCATAGAACACGACCTGGCTCTTATCATGGTTGTAGGTGAAGGCTCCAGGCACACCATAGGAATGGCTGCAAGGGCTACTTCAGCATTTGCCAGGGCCGGGGTTAATATAGAAATGATAAACCAGGGTTCGTCGGAGGTCAGCATGATGTTCGGCGTCAAGGCTGAAGACAATGAAAAAGCTGTTGTCTGCCTTTATGAAGAGTTCTTCGGTGACAGGGACTAATCCAAAAGGCTTGCCTGTCCCCCGTTATAGTCTTCTTCCCGCAGGTACCTTCCAACTGCGGGTATATTCATGGTGCTGTAGTAATCTATGTTTTTAAGACCGATATTCTCAAGCTTTTTAACCTCAACGATCCTGCTTCCCTTCTTCTGTTTCATGACCTGCACTCCCTGGGATGTCCTTGTTGCCTTGGTTCCTATCCTGGCTGTATCAAAAACGAGCACCTTGTCTATATCACTGAATGCCACAAGCTCAGTCTCCGCTTCCAGGTACTGCATATAAACAATGGGTGACTTGTCGGAGTATGCATTGGCAAGCTTCTTCCTGTTGGTCTTCGTCTCATAGCTTTTAAGCTCAATCCTTGATGCCTTTCCATTCTCAAAAACAAACAGCATGGTCCCGGTATAATCATCCGTAGCAACAATATGCAGGATCTCTTCTCCTTCCTCCAGTCCGAGAAGGTTTTGAAGGTAGTCTCCCAGTTCGCTTGCCTTGCAGTCCTCAAGGTCAAATATCCTTGTCTTGTATACCTTCTGCCTGTTGCCAAACAGCAGAAGCTCCGCCTTGTTGTGT
>CAYYGK010000243.1:0-3701 GCA_964471145.1 uncultured Eubacteriales bacterium
GAAAATAAAATCTGAACACCACTACATAAAGATTGACACCCCCGAGCTTGTCAATGCCCTGGAGGCTGCAGTAAATGCCAGAGACCTGCCGGGTATGGCAGATGTGGACTCATCTCTGCTGCTGTTCTGCAGGGAGGTTCGCAGAGAGCATACCGTTGCTCTGTCAGGTGAGTGCGCAGACGAAATATTCGGGGGCTATCCCTGGTACTATAAAGAGGAACTGCTTAATACCGATACCTTTCCCTGGATGCCGGCAGATAACATCAGGACATATATCCTGTCTGATTATGCAACAGATATGGTAAAGCCGGAGAGCTACACAGCAAAAAGGTATCTGCAGACGCTGGAGGAAGTGCCTGAACTTCCAGGTGAAAACAAGGAGGAAGCACGAAGGCGTCAGATGTTCTATTTGAATCTGAACTGGTTCATGTCAACCCTTCTGGACCGGAAGGACCGCATGAGCATGGCAACCGGCCTTGAAGTAAGGGTCCCTTATTGCGACCACAGGCTTGTACAGTATGTATGGAACGTCCCCTGGGAGATGAAGATGTACAAGGGCCGGGAAAAAGGTCTGCTCAGGTCGGCACTTGAAGGAATACTTCCCAGGAAGGTGCTGTACAGGAAGAAGAGTCCTTATCCTAAAACACATAATCCTGCATATGAAAAGGCTGTTTCAGAATGGCTGTCTAATGTTTTGGAAGACAGCGGCTCGCCCATCCTGCCGCTTGTAAACAAAGAAAAGCTCACTGAAATGATGCATGCAGAATCGGATTATGGCAGGCCGTGGTTCGGTCAGCTTATGGCAGTACCCCAGTTGTTCGCATTCCTTATACAGCTTGATATCTGGATGAGAAAATACAGTGTGGTCATTGATTAAAAACTACATGAAGTATTCAACGCCTGCCCTGAATATATGGTTCTCCCTTTCCCCCTGGACATTAACTGCCAGGTTGGGTCCCAGGCGTTCAGAATGGGCCATCTTGCCGAAAATCTTCCCGTCAGGGCTGGTAATCCCCTCTATTGCAAGCATCGAGCCGTTTGGGTTGTATCTGATATCATAGGCAGCTTTTCCTTCAAGGTCTACATACTGTGTTGAGATCTGCTTATTTCTCGCCATCATTTCCAGGTGGACATCATCTGCAATAAATCTTCCCTCACCGTGTGACACAGGAACGGTATGAACAGCACCGACTTGCGTCCTGTAAAGCCACGGAGAATTAACCGATACAACCCTGGTCCTTACCATGCACGATACATGTCTTCCCAGGGTATTCAATGTCAGCGCAGGACTTTGCTGCGTCTGAGGCCTTATTTCTCCGTATGGCAGCAGCCCCAGCTTGACAAGGGCCTGGAAACCGTTACATATCCCCAGTATCAGGCCGTCTCTTTCTCTTAAAAACCTCATTACGGCCTCTGACACATCGGGGTTTCTGAAAACTGCCGATATGAACTTCCCTGACCCGTCAGGTTCATCACCTGCACTAAAGCCCCCGGGTATCATAATTATCTGGGCATTGTCTATCTTCTTTACAAAGGTTTCAAGCGACTGCTCAACACTTTTTGAATCAAGGTTCTTCACAACAAGCATGTCGGTAACAGCGCCTTCCTTTTCAAAGCATCTTGCAGTATCATACTCACAGTTTGTGCCGGGAAAAACAGGTATGAACACCCTGGGACAGGCAAGTTTCCTTCCCCCGTATACAATCTTTTTGTCCGCTTCTGTTATTTTATACCTGAAAGGCATATGGTAAGGCCCGCCCGGTTTTGTAGGAAATATCTTTTCAAGCGGGTTCATCCAGGCTTCAAGCGCTTGTTCCAACCCTATCTTACATCCACAGGCACTGACAGACTTTCTTTCGTTGGTACGCCCAAGAATACTGAAATCAAGCCCTGCAAACATTTGGTCTGCATTCTCTTCCGGGTTTATCTCAATTATAAAAGCTCCGTAACGGGGAATAAACAGTTCATCTCTTTTAATATCACTAAATTCAAACCCAATCATGTTTCCAAAGCACATCCTGGTAACAGCAGCAGCTATGCCCCCGCTCCTGACACTGCAGGCTGACAGTACCCCTCCCTCTTTGATACGGGTGCATATCCTTTCAAGGTTGTTTTTAAGCGCTTCAAAATCAGGCATTTCGTTTCCATCAATACCTGTCCTGATCAGCACCACGGTATTTCCGGCCCTTTTAAATTCTGTGGATATGACACTCCTTATATCAGTTGGGCATACAGCAAAAGCAACAAGCGTCGGGGGGACATTCATATCGCCAAACGTACCGGACATGCTGTCCTTTCCCCCTACTGCAGGTATTCCCAGTTTCATCTGTGAATAATATGCCCCAAGCAGTGCTGCAAAAGGCTTTCCCCATTTTTCCGGGGTATCCCCGAGCTTTTCAAAATACTCCTGCAGGGTAAGGCGTATCCTGCTGTAGTTGCCGCCCATTGCAGCGATCCTGCATACTGCCTCAACTACCGCATAAACA
The DNA here is from genome assembly GCA_964471145.1 of uncultured Eubacteriales bacterium. Classification (GTDB taxonomy): domain Bacteria; phylum Bacillota; class Clostridia; order Acetivibrionales; family STF1-152; genus CAYYGK01. The sequence goes on from CAYYGK010000243.1 coordinate 2,487, forward strand.
GCCCCATGAAAAGGGCTCCACCTGGAAAGGGCGGGGTTAAAGCCAAAACTCATAAGGGTACCGGTATTGGTATCACCTTCTGTTACAGGCAGTTTCGCAGCCATCCCCTCCTGCGGGGTAAGCTGGTGTCTGCCCCCGAAAGGCATAAGTACGGTCCCGGCACCAATAGTACTGTCAAACATCTCCACAAGGCCCTTCCTGCTGCATTCCTCAAGACTGCCGATTGTTTCCATCCATCTCTTTCCCAGGTCACCCTTACCATGATTTTTAGCAGTTGAATACCCCCGTATATCCGGCTTTTCTATCTTCACTGCCGCGTGCTGGGTAACCCCGTTTGTATCAAGGAACTGCCTTGATATATCCACTATGGTGCAGCCGTTCCATTTCATTTTCAGCCTGCCCGAATCGCTCACTGCTGCTACCGGTGTCGCCTCAAGGTTTTCCAGTGAGGCTTCATGTATAAATTCAGCGGCAGCATCAGGGGAAACCATCACTGCCATTCTCTCCTGTGATTCGGAAATGGCAAGCTCTGTGCCGTCAAGTCCCTCATACTTTTTGGGTACTGCATCCAGACAGATATCAAGGCCTTCAGCCAGCTCTCCTATTGCAACCGAGACGCCTCCCGCCCCGAAATCATTGCACTTCTTTATAAGGCGGCTTACTTCAGGTTTGCGGAACAGCCTCTGTATCTTCCTCTCGGTCACAGGATTGCCCTTCTGAACCTCCGCTCCACATTCCAGCAGTGACTCCTCGGTGTGCATTTTTGATGAGCCGGTTGCACCTCCACAGCCGTCCCTGCCGGTTCTTCCCCCCAGCAGTATGATAACATCTCCTGCCTCGGGCTTTCCCCTTACCACGTTTGCGGCGGGTGCAGCGCCTATTACAGCCCCTATTTCCATCCTCTTTGCTATATATCCGCTGTCATATATCTCATCAACCATACCGGTGGCAAGCCCTATCTGGTTGCCGTATGAGCTGTACCCATGCGCTGCCCCGGCAGTTATTTTTCTTTGTGGAAGCTTGCCCGGCAGGGTTTCTGCAACCGATGTACGCGGGTCGCCGCTGCCGGTCACCCTCATTGCCTGGTATACATATGACCTGCCAGAAAGAGGATCCCTTATGGCTCCGCCCAGACATGTGGCAGCCCCTCCAAATGGTTCTATCTCAGTAGGATGGTTGTGTGTCTCATTTTTGAACATCACAAGCCATTTCTCT
>CAYYGK010000244.1:0-3681 GCA_964471145.1 uncultured Eubacteriales bacterium
TATCAAGCAGGTTTTAAAACGAAGGGTGGTTAATTATTTTGTAACATTAATACGATATCTTTCCTACATCTTCAAAGCCATTCACTCACAATTCGCAGATGGCGTGTTCACATCACTGCATTTCATCTAACGTCCCGCACTCACGACATGCCTGAGCTTACAGGGCTACCAGAAACCTTAGATAGCTATTATCTTGGTTTCTGTCTGTCCGTCTCGGTTAGTGAATGCATGTGGCTGCTGGCTACCTTATTTCTGTAACTATCATTTGAAGCAGCAAGCTTTACTTGAGTGCTTTGTTATATAAAGGCCCGGTGACCCCAAATTCACAATCGCTACGGATGGCGATTCTTATTTAACTAATAATTAAAACCTAATAATAGTTTTAGTTTGTCTTCTACTTCATCCATAACGACAGAATCTACTTCTCCAAGTTTTTTCATTAATCTCTGTGTTGAAACAGCACGTATATCTTCCGTCTTTATATAACTGATATATTTAAGGAACTTATACTCAATCATTATATGAGATGGTATGCCTTTCTCTTTACTAGTTATTGGTAATACTATAACCATTTCTGCTAAACCATGGTTAAATAGGTTATCTGACACTATTAAGCCAGGTCTTATCCCAGCTTGTTCATGCCCTTTAACAGGATTTAAATCTATTAACCATATTTCACCTCTATTTACTTTCATGATTAGTCTCCAATCCATCTGATAAAGAAACATCCCATAATTCTCTTTCCTTCTTTTCTTCTTCCCAATGTTTTTTATTTGATTTTAACTTAGAATAAGCATTATTCATCTCTTCAAAGAATCTTCTTTTTTTGTACTCATTAACCGCTTTTTCAACTATATCCTGTATGTTTTTGTTTTTTTTCTTCGCCAAATACTTTATAACATTATAAACATCCCTACTAATTCTAATAGTAGTTGTAGCCTTCATACCTATCACTCTCCCGTAGATTATATTATCTACATATTAGTATACACAATTATATATCAATTAGTCAATATTCTTTCATCGCACACCAGGGAAGGTGCATAAAATCCACTGGGCCTTTACATAACGTCCCGCACTCAAGACGTGCCTGAATCTACAAGCCCGGCTCATGCCCGGGACCCTCTGCCTCCGTTAGTGAAGGCACGTGGTTGCTGGCTACCTTAGTTTATTTTACCACTTACAATAAATGCCATCAACCTTTACTTGAGTGCTTTGTTAGCTGAGGTCGGACGCCCTTTAATCCAGAGATGACCACGGACGGGAGGCCCTAAAATTAAACGGCAAGTGGATTTTTTATTTTAAACTGTGCATCTTCAATGGCTGCTCTGTAGAAGTGAATAGGTCTCCTTTGCAATTGCCAATTCTTCATTGGTAGGTATTACAAGTGTCCTGACCGTTGCGTCATCGCTGCTGATATCCCTTTCCTTACTGTGTATCTTGTTTTTTGAAGGGTCTATAACTATACCCAGATATTGCATCCGGGATATTACAAGTCTTCTTATTGCAGCATTGTTTTCACCGATTCCCGCGGTGAAAATAACTGCATCCACACCATTCATCACACCTATATATTCGGCAATAAAATTCTTTACCCTGTAGCAGAATATTTTTATCGCAAGGTTTGCTCTCCTGTTACCCCTTTTTGCCGCATTCATAACATCCCTGAAGTCACTGCTTATACCTGAAATGCCAAGAATTCCGGACTTCTTGTTGAGGTATTCGTTTGTTTCATCAATACTCATATTTTCCTTCTTCATGAGATATGACATCACCGCAGGGTCAATTGTGCCGCTTCTTGTACCCATCGCAAGTCCCGCAAGGGGGGTAAAGCCCATGCTTGTATCCACTGATTTGCCGTATTTTACAGCACATATACTTGCCCCGTTTCCAAGGTGACAGGTAACAAGTTTTAGTTCTTTAAGCGGTCTGCCCAGTATTTCTGCTGCTCTGCCTGCAACATATTTATGGGAAGTTCCATGAAATCCATACTTTCTTATTCCGTATTTTTCGTACATTTCATAAGGCAGTGCATAGAGGTATGCATACTGAGGTATTGTCTGGTGAAAGGCAGTATCAAAAACCGCAACCATCGGCTTGTTCGGCATAAGATGCTCGCATGCCTCAATACCGACAAGATTGGCAGGGTTGTGAAGAGGCGCAAGTTCAAAACAATCTCTTATGGTCTGCTTTACCCTTTCATCTATTATCACAGGGTTGTGGATCTTTTCTCCCCCGTGAACAACCCTGTGGCCAACGGCAGCAATCTCCTCAGCAGTATTAATCACTCCGGCATCCGGGTCGATCAGTATGTCCAATACTGTCTGAACAGCCAGCTTATGGGTGCTGATATTCCTTTTGAGAATGACCGGAGGCTTCTCTTCTACAGTATTGCTAATGTACGAACCGTTCATTCCAATACGTTCGCACAATCCTTTTGCCAGAAGCCTGTTTTTTAATATGTCTATCAGTTGGTATTTCAATGATGAACTTCCAGAATTTATTACAAGAATTTTCATATACAGTATGCCCCTTTAAACTATCTGCTGTGCCTGAACTGCCGTTATTGCAACAACTCCGGCAATGTCTTCTGCGGTACACCCTCTTGAAAGGTCATTTACAGGCCTGGCAATTCCCTGTGTGACCGGCCCGTAGGCATCAGCACCCGCAAGCCTCTGCGTCAGCTTATAACCTATGTTTCCCGAATTGAGGTCAGGAAATGCCAGCACGTTTGCCTGCCCGTCAAGTGCATTACCCGGTGCTTTTCTTCTGCTTACAGAAGGTACTATCGCAGCATCAACCTGCATTTCTCCGTCGATAATCAGTCCGGGTTCCTTTTCCCTTGCCCGTCTTGTTGCCTGTACTACCTTTTCTGTCAGTTCGCTTTGTGCACTTCCATATGTGGAATATGACAGCATTGCCACTTTTGGCTGTGCACCCACAAGCCTCCTGAAAGACTGTGCCGACACTACCGCTATCTCGGACAACTGTTCAGCATCAGGATTTTCAACAAGCCCGCAGTCCGCATAAAGGAAAGTTCCATTGTAACCATAACTGCAGTCTGGTACCGCCATTACAAAGAATGACGAAACCAGTTTTGTCCCCGGTGCAGTCCTGAGAATCTGCAAAGCAGGTCTTAACGTATCAGCTGTTGAATGAACAGCTCCAGCCACCATGCCGTCTGCCTTACCCGCTTTTACCATCATTACCCCGTAGTATAAAGGATCCTTGAGCGCCTCACGTGCCTTTTCTATTGTCATCCCTTTTGACTTTCTAAGTTCATGCAGCATCAAAACAAATCTCTCATAATCATCCGATACCATGGGGTTAACAATATCCGCACCTGAAATATCAAGCCCCCGCGCATTATCTGCTACCTCGGTTCTGTCCCCTATAAGTACTATATCGGAAATATCCCGCTTCATAATCATTGAAGCTGCTTCAATAATCCTTCTGTCATTTGTTTCAGGAAGTACTATTTTCTTCCTGTCGGACCTTGCTCTTTCAGTTATTTGTTCAAGGAATCCCATGATATCTCCTTTCACACATTAATTATTAATTGCGCACTTATTACCAGATGCTAATATCAGCCTATACACAGTTTCACCGGACTTTATTATTATATATAAAAAGTTTATTGTATACAAGATAAATATAAAAAAAGTATAGAATATAACATTG
>CAYYGK010000245.1:0-3643 GCA_964471145.1 uncultured Eubacteriales bacterium
GCAATTCATCTCTCCACTTTTAGAAGATGGGAGACTTCTTGCATTGTTAAGTTAAAGTTGATTTTATCAACCAAAAAGAAGGCCTGGGTCAGTTCAAGGTTATTTTCTGGCGAAAGACAAACACCCCTTGATAAAGCTATCCGTATTTCCTGGTAATTCCGCATTTGATTTCATAGATATCTACAGCACCGGCATATTTGATGAATTCAGATTTCAATATTTAGGCTGCAATACCTTTTTCCACTGTCCGTATCCCTCATCCTCCAGCCTGTCCCAGGGTATGAAGCGCAGTGCAGCAGAGTTCATGCAGAACCTTAAACCTGCCGGCTCAGGTCCGTCAGTGAAAACATGCCCCAGATGGGCATCTCCTTTGCTGCTTCTTACTTCTATCCTATCGGTGGCTATGGAATAATCCGCCCTTAAAGCAATGCTTGAGGGGTTAACAGGCCTAGTAAAACCGGGCCATCCTGTCCCTGAATCATACTTGTCCTTTGAGCTGAAAAGGGGCTCTCCTGATAACAGGTCAACATACAGTCCGCTTTGCCTGTTATCCCAGTACTCATTGTCAAAAGGCCTTTCTGTTCCCTTTTCAATAACAACCTTATACTGCAGCGGACCAAGGGCCTCTACAGCTTTTTGTCTGTCCCTGTTTAAAGGAAATGCAGGAAACTGTTTTCCTGTTTTAATATGAGGACATGTGCGGTAAGGATTTTTTGATACATAATCCTGATGGTATTCCTCCGCTCTGTAAAACTCCTGCGCTGGCAATATTTCAGTTGCTATGGGCTTTTCATACACACCGCTTGTGTCCATTATTTTCTTTGAAATCTGTGCAATCCGTCTTTGAGTATTGCTGTGGTAGAAAACAGCTGTCCTGTACTGGCTTCCCCTGTCTGCAAACTGTCCAGCAGGGTCTGTAGGGTCTATGATCTGCCAGAACGTATTTAATAAAACACTGTAGTCTGCTTTATCCGGGGAAAAGATTACTCTGACTGCCTCATAGTGACCTGTCTTCCCGGAACATACCTGCTCATAGGAAGGGTTTTTTACTTCTCCTCCGGTATATCCGGACACTGCTTCAGTAACACCAGGCATTGTTTCGAAGGCATGCTCTATGTGCCAGAAACATCCTCCTGCAAAGGTTGCCCGCTCATAAACCTCCTTATCAGTATTCATAACTACCTCCAGTTGAATTCTTCAGTACCAGTATCAGTATTGTACAATTGTATCATACACATACATTGATCCCTGTACACTGATCCCTGAGATAAGCCTTAGCCGACAGGCTCTCCTTCAGGAAAAGCCTGCCCAAAACAACAGTCTTATATCTGCCCGTGGCATTCAGATAAGTAAAATATATAATGCCAAAAACAACTATCGTTAAGTTGTATATTACCAGGAATTTTCATTAAGGGTTGGTACAAGCATGCTTTATATGTACATTCTAACGTAATAACCTTATTTAAGGCACATCATTTCATAACCTTTCTGCATATCTTAAAGAAAAGAATAATATAAATCAATTATTTAGTGAAGCTATTTGCTCAAAAGGGAGAAAGCATATGAGAATAGACAGGATAATTCCGGTAAAACTTGTCGTTAAGGTTTTCCAATATCCAATGAACAGCAGTACAGAATGCTGGAGATATGTCATTGAGGATACTGCAAATCTTGATGAGGCCGGTGTACTGGAATCGCACAGAAAATGGATCAGGGTTGTTGTTAAAAGGGGACCGGACTACTGCGAGGGAGATTTTGTAAGGTTTTACTACCAGAAAGACTATGTTGGAGAATACATGGACTTTCGTCCGGGTGAGTTCATTCACAACAGCAGCTCATACAAACTATGGTCTGTAAGGTTCCTTAATGAGAATGCTCCTCTACTCAACACAAACACTGTAGTTGAGCTCTACCAGCACTGGAACTACGGGGGTCAGAAAAGGACTCTGGTAACAAATGAGCCCAGCCTTAGCAATATGGATTTCAATGATGAAACCACATCAATAAGAATATCCAAAAGGCCGGGAAGTGCCGGAGAAACAGTTGACTTCTTTGAACATGACTACTACCAGGGCGGAATACTCCAACCAGGGAGTTTCTCTGATGACATTTCCATACCAGGCATAGACGGACAGCCTTACTTTTTCAATGACAGGATATCATCCGTCAGGATAAGCAGGCAGATACATGTACAAAAACACAATAAAGAATCCAGGAGGCCGCATAATGCAGGTAAAGATAGTATTAAAGCTGTTCAAAAATAAGAATTTTTCCGGTACTTACAGGTACTGCACAAAGGATGAACCTTTGCTTGGAAATATCGGAATGAATGACTCTGTATCTTCGCTGATAGTATACAAAGGGCCTGATTATACCCGTGGAGATGCGGTGCAGTTGTATGAACACAGTAATTATGAAGGAGCCGGTGTTATACTTGAACCCGCAGTATACCCCGATATAAGCAGACTGTTTGACAAAAACATATCTTCCGTACGATACATTAACACTTCTGCTGCTTATGATGCGCAGCCGGTCAGACTTATTGTAAGGCTTTTTAAAAATGCAAATTACGGCGGTGAGATGCGAACCATATTCTACAATGAAGCCGACCTGGGCAATCAGGCCTTCTATAACGCCACCTCATCAATCAAGGTATTTACAGGGCCTGATTATTCGGGGCAGTCGGTGGACTTTTTTATGAATCCCTGTTTTTCAGGCAAGCGGCTGCTTCCTGGAAGCTTTAAACCTGGCGCCCGAATCCCTGATCTGGAACTGTTTTCGCACAACTTCAATAACCGCATATCATCCGTGCTTATACATGATTAGACACATGTCATAATTAATAAGTTCATTCATTAACACATCCTGTAGACTGCGAAAGTGCTCTCTTCCTGTACAAATACAACTGGTATATAAAAAACAGTGCTGATACTGCAGTTGTTACGATAATACCGACTTTGTACATATTCTTAAGCCCTATATTATCTATAGCCCATCCTCCCCAGAGGCTTCCCAGGATCCCCCCTGCACCAAAATATACAGCCGTTGCAACTGTCTGAGCTGTAGATTTCAGGTTGTCAGGGGCCATGCTGTCAACATAGTGAATACATCCGGTAAGAAACAGCCCGTAAGTCAGTCCCTGGGTGGACTGTGCAAGAATGAAGTGAAGCGGGGTTTGTGCAAAGTAGTAAATGAACTGGCGGACAATAAAAAACAGGCAGGACATGAGTATAATACTGCCGGGTTTAAACCGCTTTGTGAGTTGTGACGAGAAAAAAAATATCATTATTTCACTAAGAGCGGTAACCGAAAAAGCTATACCGTATTCCCCCTGGCTGCCTCCCGATTGCTCTATGGCATTTGCCAGGAAGATAAATGCTCCCCTGAACGGTGCAAAAAGAATGAGTCCAAATACAAGAAAAATGACATATTCACTGTTTTTCAGAAGTGGCTTAAGCCTTATCCTGCCGTCATCCTGGGCTATATTCACATAATCCTTAACCCTTGTGGCCCACAGTACAGCCATAGTTGCAGCAGCGAGGAAAATGGGAAATATGACGTAAACAGAATACTTCTCCACCATCAGGTTTACAAATATTACGGATATGGCAAATCCCATCGAGCCAAACATCCTTATCCTGCC
>CAYYGK010000246.1:0-3642 GCA_964471145.1 uncultured Eubacteriales bacterium
GTTTTTAATCTAATCCGCAGAAGTCAATCAGATACTGTTCATGACCTTTCCATTTCTTTACTGGTTTAGTTGAAACATTAACCACATTATCGACTGATTCAAGTGCCTTTGTGATAGTTTCCTCATCAGCGTATGAATACACAATCGTAGTTTCAATACTGCTGTGGCCAAGAAAGTCCCGGATATAAGAGATGGGAATACCCTTCTTATACATTGCCATGGCTATACTGTGCCGAAGCATATGTGCGTGAATTGCTTCAGGAAAATCTACATTCTTTTCTTTTGCAAGCCGTCCATATTTCTTCAAAAAGTGATTAACTGTACCCTGTTTCATCTTAGTGTGGCTTGAATTATGAATGGTATAGAATATATAATCATCTTTAGCACCTTGCTTATGAAATTCTTTCAGATAAGCATCAAGATGATCAATGGTTTTACCTAGTAAGGGAACACTTCTAGTTTTGTCACCTTTACCATGAATAAGTATCTTCACCTTGTTTCCGTCTCGAATAATGCAATTCAGTGTAAGGTCCAATATTTCCTGCAGTCTACATCCTGTCTCATAAGCTATTATCATAAAAAAACGATCTCTTCTGCCTATTCTTGTTGAAATATCAGGGGTTGAAAAAAGCAGCTTCAACTGGCTGTGTGAAAGAAATTTGATATATGTTTTCTTTGAAGCCTTAAACGCATGTATTGAGGTTATGTCAAGGTAATAGGAAGTCAGCTCCATATCTTCCTCGCTGCAATATTTCAAAAATGACTTAATTGCAGTCAGCCTTAGGTTTAGTGTACTGACAGAATTTTTTTTAGCTTCCTTAAGCCACATTAGAAAATCATAAATATTGCCACGAGTAAACAGAGGGAAGCCTATACAGTCAAAACTAATACCTTTTTCCTCCTTGAAAAATCTTCTCAATAGTTTCAGTGACTGCCGATAGGACTTGGCTGTTTTATCACTGAAATTCCTTTTCCGTATCAAATAATCATCTAGAAAATCCCGAAGTAACAAATAGAATTGCATTTCATTCTTTTTCATGATACACCTCCGGTAGTATGTCATTGTTGAGAGACGACATCAATCGCTCCATATCTGGATAGAATTCATCTATCAACGAAAGGTAATAATCCGTATCTGCAAAGTGGGAATGTCCCATATATTCACTGAGATAAGGATAAAGTGCATTAATGTCTTTTCCTTCCCTAACCCATTGGTTGAGCCTATTAACGGCGTAGGTATGCCGAAATGCATGTACACGGGCAGGGTTACCAGTAACTTCCTTTGCTTCGGGTAAGGAATCCCAGAATTCATGAAACCAATAATCAAGGATGGAATTATTAAACAACTTTCCATGCTTGTTTGGAAAAAAAGGTTTCCTTTCAGGTAAAACAATCTTAATGGCAGAATCATATTTGTTGCAGACTTCAAGTAAATCATTGCTCATATAAATCACACGTGATTTCCATCCCTTAGACTCCCGTATTATAATTCTACCAGTTTCCACATCCACATCATCCACATGGAGAAGACGAGCTTCTGATGACCTGAGCCCACAGCAATATATTATCCTGAAGATTACAGGTATTACGTAACATCTTGTTGGTGAGAATGGCGAATATCTACAGGTATCAATCGAGGAAAAGAAAGCTTTAAGCTCCTTTTGTGTATAAATGTGTGATTCATATCGGATTTGCTTGTTTGGTATGTGTCCGGGAATGACATAGGCATCATATCCAAGGCCTTTTAAATATTTCCCAAACTGCCTTACAGGAGTAGTCCTTCTAATCATAGTATTCGGATGTTCTTCTTCTTTCAATGTGACCCACTTCATACAAATTTCTTTAGTTAACATTGATTCCTCGGAATATTTTTCTGCAATGAACCTGTCAAGACGGTATAGAATTCTGGCTGATGAACTATAAGGATAACCCACTGCCTGTTTTTGCTCAATAAACTCTTCAATAATAGGGCCAAGCCTGCTTTGGTATTCATGTCCATTCATGCTTTCACCTCCCAAGAAATACTTCCTATTATAGACAGATCGAGAGCACACTGCCGGAGCATAGATTCTTCCATAGATAAGTATGGCTTGTCTGATTCTTTTGAAGTGTGCCCTAGTGTTTCTGTAATTACCTGGTGCGGCACTTTTGCCTTTAACAGCTTGTGAACTAGGGAATAGCGAAACAAATGAACACCTTTTTTGTTTCCGTTTACCGGAGTTATTCCTAATTTCAGTAACAAGCGTGAACAGATTTGATATACAGAAGAAAGCTTGTTGTAAGGTGCTTGTTCCCGTAAGAAAATATATCTGTATCTGTCTTTATGCTTGGGACGTTCGTTTTCAATATAGTCCATCAATGCATTTCCGACTTCCGGCAACAATGGAAGTTTCAAAGGGTTTCCAGTTTTTTTTTGGTCAATAATAATCCTGTCATTTACCCAATCAATCTCATCAAACGTAAGTCTTGTGATGTCACAGTCCCTAAGACCAAGGCGTAGTGCAAGCAGAATAATGGCCTTGTTTCTTTTTGATTCATTGTCTAATTGTTCAACCAGGTGTTTTTCATCTTCTGGTAAGATATAGGCAGAAACGGATCGCTTCCTGATATAACCGCTTATGACCGCACCAGAAATATCATTTTCTATCCAACCTCTGGAATGCAATTCCTTCAGTATGGAACGGAGAATCGGAAGAATTGTTGTCATACTTTCATTATTGCATATTGCGGCAAATCCTGATATGACATAACGTATGTCCTCAGGTTTAAGTGAGAATAGACCTTCAACAGTCGTTACTCTAAAATACTTGATAGCCTGCCTGAAAACATAATCATACAGTTCAACTGTATTCTTTTGAAGATTTTTGCATGTCAAAAAAACACGGTATTCAAACCTTATCTTCTCAAATTCAGGATTTTTCATAAGTGTAGTTTGTTTTGAAATGTGTCTCCAATGAAATACACCGGTTTCTGCCACTTCACACAATATGTGTATGGCTTTACGATAAGTTTTCCACTTCCATCTCTTCATTGTACCAATATGATAGTGTTCAGTAATGTCTGAAAGGAATCTGTCAAGGATGCCTTTATCAAAAGATACTGTTCCAAGTTTAAAACAGTAACAGTTGATTATGTTCCAGCAATGTCTATACTGTCCCATAGTTGATTCTGACAGATGGAGATACTCCATTTCAATTTCAGCCTTAATGATCAGGTAATTGAGGGGTATTTCTCCGTAAAAAGGAAACACTTTATCTCGGAAGAATTCCTGTATCTCCTGTTTTGTTGGCATAAGCCTTTCCGTAAAGAACATTCCCTTTTCGTCATTTGCGTTTGTAGCAGCTACTTTGTCAAGAAGCCGTACGCATCGTTTGTGTTGAGAATGTCTTTCAGGTGATCCATGATCATCAGCAATAAATGCATCATAAAGCCTTTGGCAAGGTTCAGTTATATGCATTGTATTTGCCATAGCTACCAGTTGATTAAAGTATCTCCGTCTAGAATCAAATGTCGCTTTTGCAATCTTCCCTTTCAGTTGTAATAATGCTGTTTGGATATCAAATTCTAATTTTGTCATATGATATATCCTCCTTCTAGCCCATATATAGGCTATCAATAGGATACCATTTGACAGAGCAAATT
>CAYYGK010000247.1:0-3634 GCA_964471145.1 uncultured Eubacteriales bacterium
ACGGTGCAACCTGGCAAAGGCTCTTTTGTATGCGATTAACGGAGGAAGAGATGAAATGACGGGGGTACAGGTAGGGCCTGCATTTGCACCTGTTTACCGAGACTGCCTTGATTATGATGGTGTCATAAACAGGTTTGAAAGTATCCTGGACTGGGTAGCAGAACTATATATGAATACACTCAATGTCATACATTACATGCATGACAGGTATGCTTATGAGACTCTGCAGATGGCACTGCATGATGCTGATGTATTCAGGACAATGGCGTGCGGTGTTGCAGGACTTTCTGTTGTAGCTGATTCACTGAGCGCTATAAAATATGCAAATGTTAGAGCAATAAGGAATGAAAACGGTCTGGTAACAGACTATGAAACCAAAGGGGATTATCCCAAATTCGGCAACAATGACGACAGGGTGGACTCTATAGCAGAGAATGTACTCAAGTCTTTCATGAAAAAACTAGAAAGGCGGAAAACATACAGGAATTCCGTACCTACGCTGTCTGTACTAACAATAACATCCAATGTTGTATATGGAAAGAAGACCGGTAACACTCCTGATGGCAGAAAAACGGGAGAGCCTTTTGCTCCCGGTGCAAATCCGATGCATGGCAGGGACAAAAATGGTGCACTTGCAGTACTGAGTTCGGTGGCAAAGCTTCCATACGAATATGCGCAGGATGGCATATCATATACATTCTCCATTGTGCCCGGAGCCCTCGGGAGGACAGGGGAGGAAAGAACAGATAACCTTGTATCATTGCTTAACGGATACTTCAGACGGGGTGGCCACCATATTAATGTCAACGTATTCAGGAGAGAGGTACTTCTTGATGCAATGGAACACCCCGAGAAATATCCTCAGCTTACAATAAGGGTTTCGGGATATGCGGTAAATTTCATCAAACTCACGAGGGAACAGCAGATGGATGTAATAAACCGTACAATACATGAAAAGGTGTGATTATGAGCAGCCTTGAATCTGTAAAAGGGAGGATACATTCCTTTGAGACCTTCGGTACACTGGACGGCCCGGGGATACGGTTTGTGGTTTTCATGCAGGGCTGCCCGCTAAGGTGCATATACTGCCATAACAGGGACACATGGGAGGTATGGTCAGGCACTGAATACACAGCCGGCCAGGTAGTAAAGCAAATGCTTGAGTACATTGATTTTATAAGGAGTTCCGGTGGAGGCATAACGGTAACCGGGGGGGAGCCCCTGCTTCAGCCAATGTTTGTTACCAGGCTGTTCATGCGCTGCAGGGAGCTTGATGTGCATACGGCACTTGACACTTCCGGTTTTGCTGAAACATGCAGGGTACAGGAGCTGCTTGAGTATACCTCCCTTGTGCTGCTTGATATTAAGCATGCTGACAGCAGCAGGCACAGGGAGATAACCGGTGTTGGAAACAGGAAGATAAAGGGGTTTGCAGAATATGTTTCTTCAAGGGGCATACCCATATGGATAAGGTATGTGCTGCTGCCGGGTTATACAGACACCCCGGGGGACCTTGAAGCGGCAGGACAGTTTATATCCACACTTGAAACTGTGGAGAGGGTTGATGTGCTGCCTTACCATGGCATGGGCAGGTTCAAGTGGGAGAGCGCAGGAGAGAAATATCCTGCAGAAGGCATAAGGGAACCGGATGAGGAGGAGATACATAAGGCTAATAGCATTCTAAGAGGATATCTTGAACAGTGATGGTCAGAATGGCTTGTAAATTATGAGATGATAGATTATGATATATGTATGACATCATAATTTTGGGGGTAACCAGTATGAAAAAGAGACAGAGGATCAGGAGAACGATTGTAATAGTTATGTTTTTTCTCTTTCCCGTTTTAATATATTACTTTTCACCCTTTCTGGTATTTCAAGGGCTCTCTGACGGTATTGTAAATGGCAGCCTCGTCGTTTTTTCGGCACTGTTTATCTTGTCCCTTCTTTTTGGAAGGCTGTTCTGTGGTTGGGCATGCCCGGTGGGCGGAATGCAGGAGTGCCTGGCACATGCGGTGGACAAAAAGGCCAAAGGCGGTGCTTTTAACAATATTAAATACTTCATATGGGTACCATGGCTGCTGGGGATTGTTGCGGTTATTGTTCTAAATGGGTTCCCCAAAAAAGTAGACGTGTGGTTTGCCACTACATGGGGAATTTCAATAGCCAATGCCCCAAGCTACATAATATATTATGCGGTAGTGGGTCTTGTAGCATTCCTGGCTCTCAAATTCGGAAAGCGATCTTTCTGCCATTATGCCTGCTGGGTATCTCCGTTTATGGTTGTCGGAACAAAAATAAAGGATTTCTTCAACTGGCCATCCCTGAGGCTCAAATATAACAGGGAAAAGTGCATCAGCTGTAGACGCTGCAACAACAGCTGCCCTATGAGCCTTGATGTAGAACAGATGGTAAAGACCGGAAGGCATGATACGGAATGCATACTATGCGGTGAGTGTATGGACATTTGCCCAAAGGGTGTTATCTCCTATGTATTTGCAAGGAAGAATTGTTCCGGGAATTGACATAAAGTAATGAAATATCATTTTTTTTGGAATCACAAAATGCTCATGATTACCGCAATGAGAATTTTTAAAAGAATCGTACGCCATATTACTGCAAATTACTACAGCATTCTTATACCTGTTATTTTCCACATACCTTCAAAACACCATAAATAGAGGATTGAATCTACACGTATAATACGACAGATTTTTTATAGCATATAATATACTGTCGCATTTTATTGAAATTTGTAGAAATTAATAGAAAAGTTTATGTTGATTTACAGAATAAACTGGAGTATAATGATGGAAACTGGAACTACATGAAAAATACAACTGTATTAATCCTCTTATTAGAATTCGCATAACAGATTTCAACAATAATAACCGCTTAATAAAATGTATGCTTTGTTGAAAGGGTGGGCATTTCATGAATAGAAAGTATTTTGTAAGGTTGTCGTACATAATTATATTTTCAGTCCTGGCTGCTTCTTTGGGAACCGGCATCCGCAGACCACGCGTATCTGCACAGCCAGGTGCCTTTACCGAGGTAAACGGCATGGTGGTGATGGAAGCGGAGCACTATGATGAGAGTATTGTGAGGGATTCCCATGAGTGGGTTTTAGACATAGCACATACCGGATATTCGGGTGAAGGCGCAGTAAAAGCGTCTCCTGATAATGGAGGGGATTACAGCAGCGATTATGAAAGCAGCAGTCCGGAGCTTGTGTACAATGTGGATTTTACAACTACAGGCAGGTACTATGTCTGGCACAGGGGGTATGGAGAGAGTTACAGTTCGGATTCCGTACATGTGGGGCTGGATGGAAGTGCGTCGCCCACATCCGAAGCAGTTCCCATACCGCTTGGGGATTACACCTGGAAAAACACAAACATGTACCAGGATGTCATATACGTTGATGTGGACACGGCAGGAATACATCAGATAAACCTGTGGGCCAGGGAGGACGGGGCCATATCCGACAAGATAATACTTACAACAGACCCCGGGTATGTGCCTTCAGGAACAGGGCCCGATGAGAGCCCCAGGGGAGGAACGCCGCCAGGTGCCTTCACCGAGGTAAACGGCATGGTGGTGATGGAAGCGGAGCACTATGATGAGAGTATTG
>CAYYGK010000248.1:0-3600 GCA_964471145.1 uncultured Eubacteriales bacterium
TTTTTCTTATTTTTATCTTGTCCGTGGCAATAAGGCATACGTCCTGCCATATGCCCCCGCTGTTTCCAGCCTGGCCGAATCTGGTATGGCTGCCTAACTTATATACCCCGTGTATATGATGCCCTTTAATCGTTGTCAGTGCTTTCGGCCAATGTATTTTATATGGTTCAGATAAGGGTGAGCTCAAATTATCCGGATTCTTCACCAGAACATACTCGGTAGGATCAAGAGGGGAATTGACACGGACAATCAGTACATTTTCCCCTTCCAAAGCGGTTTTTCCGGTAATATCGAATTCAAAAGGAGCAAAATAACCTTCATGACTGCCAAGATAACAGTTGTTCAGCCATACATGGGCAATATAGTCCACAGCGCTAAACCTCAATACAATCTGCTTGTTTACCATGTCTTCAGGTAATTTAAATGTCTTTTTGAACCAGACAACTCCGTGATAATCCCCTATTTCCGTAAGGTACCAATTATTCGGAATTTTCATTCCCTTCCAATCTGAAGTATCATACTCTTTTCTCCAGAATTCCTGGTCTATTCCTTTTTCCTCACCGTCCACCCTGTACTTCCATTCACCCCCAAGATCCAGCAGCTTTCTTGCTTCTTGTTTCTTAACCATTCCTATACCCCCTGTACATTAATATTTTTTTTGGTATGTGTTAAATTCATTGATTTTTCCCTCATTCAATGTTCAAAAATCTGAGAATGCTTTCCCCCATCACCTGTGACGCTTCTTCTTCGGTAAATTCGGTGAGAATAGCGTTGAAAACTGCCAATGTCACCTTCATCAGAGAAAAAGGAGCATCACTTGCATAGCACATCTTTGAAGCACCTAATGTCTTTATGGCTTGAATTATTGCTTTTGGGTCGGCTTCACTGGGAGCAACTACTACATTGGGACATTCACCAGCTACCTCAATAGCTTCACTGTAAAGCGAAGTGCCTGCTCCTCCCATATGTACCATGATAATTCGTGTGTCAGGAAATGCCTTTGCAATACTTTTGAAACGCCAGGGATGTGCTCGGGACGGGTCAAGTCCCGTATGCAGAGCTAAAAATTTACCCCTTGACGCAATTTCTTCATAAACAGGAAATGCAAGTTCTGGATCATCTATATAGTATCCGTCTCTTGCGGCATTAAGCTTGAAACCAATCAGTCCGAGTTCATCACAGGATCTCTTCAATTCTTCCATGGTCTTTGTCATACCCAGCATCGGATTTAGTCCACCAAAAGGAATAATCCTGTCCGGGTAACGTTCGGCCGCTTTTGAAATAGCAGTATTATCCTGTATAACCTCTCTGGTATATGTGAGCATAGGCCAGCAGATGGCTTTATCTGTTCCGGTTTTCACCATTTCATCTATCAGCTGCTCCGCAGTAATGTTTCCCGGTCCCCGCTCAGCAGAAAGATGCACATCGCAATCAACAATTTTCATGGATACCCCTCCATTTTATATTTTATTTTTTACTGCTCATATATTAAATCATAAACATCTGCAAAACAGTTCATTGTTGTATAAAGGCTGTGTCCACAGCATTGCTCCATGCTCACTGGATGCCTGAACACGGACATACGGCTCATCTCCATTTACACGGTATTCGGAACAGTCACCCGTGTATTCATAAAGAACCTTTCCATTTTCACCGACAAACTCATATCTTATGTTTTTGGCATGCGTGTGTCTTAAATTTGCCGCTGTCCTTACAATACCATTTTCAAAAAGAAAGTATTCCAGTACCAGTCCTGTGGAGGCATAAAAGCTGCCCTGCTCTACAGAAGCCTTTATATCTTCATACCTGCGTGACTTGGAATAGATGACATTCCAGGCCCTGTCCATATCAAACCATTTATGAAAATCATCATTGGCAAATCCCCAGATAAGCTTTTTTTCACTTAGTAATTCATCCCAGAAATCCGTCGCAAGACCCGAGCCCTGAAATCTGTTGAATATGACCGGTGTTAGTATTTCAATACCGATATATCCGCTAAGCTCCTTTGTTTCCCTCCTGTTCAGTTTAGCCGGAAGTGTGGGAGAGGTTTCCCAATTGGGATGACATATTATTGAAAAACCTCCCTGCTCCAGGCAATTGTTTATCACTTCCTGAGGTTTTCCTTTGATAAAGCTTTTGATACCTATACACAAAATACCATCCTTCTCAATATATTCAATACCGTTGATTGTCGCAATATCATGCTTCAATGCAAGTTTTTGCGTATCCGTATACGTATTCTGATTTGAGACAGTCAGTACATCATACCCCGCCTCTTTGTACAGGGATATTACATCAGCTACATCGCAACTCTCCTCACATCCTTTGGCACGTGCATGCACATGGAAATTTGCCTTCAGCCACTCCCCCTCCTCTTTCGATATCACTTCGTAAGGATTGACATACATTAAAAGCCACCCTTTCATTAATCTGCTTTTTTCTATGAGTGTTTATCGTTAATACGGATACAGGAAATTAATCAAGCCTGATACCTGTATCTTGAATCAATATTGTCTATTTGGGCAACCTTTGGCACTGAGCGGCCTCCCTCAAACTCTGAATCGAGCCATATGTCGGTTAAAGTTCTGGCCAGTTCAACACCTATTACACGGGCACCCATAGTTATCACCTGGGCATTATTGCTTTTTCGGGCTCTTTGGGCTGAATACGCATCATGACATACCGCAGCCCTTACCAAGGGAATCTTGTTCGCCACAATTGCCATTCCTATACCTGTACCACAAAACAGCATGGCACGCTTGAATTCGCCTGCCCCAACCTTTGCTGCAACAGCATGTGCTATCAGAGGATAATTTGTATCCTCACCGGGTTTCAATCCGAAATCGACTAATTCATAATTTTTCCCTTCAAGATGTTTTATAATGGCCAATTTCAACTGTAGACCCGCACTGTCACACCCGACTGCGATTCGCATATCCATTCCCCTTTCCCATTACAGCTGTGCAATCTTATCCATTGAATGCTTCAAGGCCTCGTACACTGCCTTGAATTCCCTGAAATAACTGTCATAGACAAAAACTTTATCAGGTTTTGGCTCAATAGGCTGTTCAAAAGACAGCCAGTCTTTTATGACTTCATAATTTTTTACCGCTCCTACACCTACAGCTGCCAGCAACGCATCGCCGTACGGGGCTTCACCTCCTCCCGAAACACATGTTACAGGCATTCCCGTCACATCTGCAAAAATGCTCTTCCAGAGAGATGATTTTGTTGCTCCACCAACCATAATCAGCTCATCATTCAGCTTCATTTCAATTCCTTTTGCGAACTCAAGGCAGTTGCGAAGGGCATAGGCAACCGCTTCAAGAAATGCGCGATATATATGAGCTCTTGTATGGTACATTGTCAACCCCGCAATCACACCTCTGGCATTGACATTCCAGATGGGGGCCCTTTCTCCCATGAAATATGGAAGGACAAGCAGCCGATTCGAACCTGCAGATATCTTTGATGCTTCCAGGTCAAGAATCGGATAAGCACCCAGGTCAACAAGGCCGCCAAATGTCTTTTCAAGCTGCCCAAACTGATCCCTGAACCATTTAATAATTCCGCCCGCAGTAGCAATCCCGGCAAATGTAT
>CAYYGK010000249.1:0-3597 GCA_964471145.1 uncultured Eubacteriales bacterium
TCATTTGATGCATTATTTTCCTCATTATCCAACTCAATATTTTTGTCCGATTCCTTAATTGGATTGTTCTTGTCTGTATCCTCATCCACCTTTTTATTATTAATTGTCCTGGTGTTATCCGCGGTCTTTGTTTCAGTATCATTCTCTGAGACTGCCATTGTTTTACTAAAGCCTGTTTCCGTATGCTTATACCCTTCTTTATTGTTATTGAAAAGCAAATCGGCAATAAAAACCACAATAATAAGACATAATAATACCGGAACAATAACTCTTAGTAATGTTTTTTTCCCTTTTATCTTCTTATCAATATTTAAATTTTTGTTAATTATATCCGGTTTATCAAGCTTGCTGCCACAGTTGCAGCAAAACACTGCTATATCCGGATTTTCATTTCCACATTCAGTACAATAAACCATACGATCACCTCTCCTTTAAAAAACACTATGGTATAACCACCCAGATAATTTGCTACTTCTTCAATAGTTAACAAAATATCCTTCAGGCAGATACAATTCCGCTCTAAAACCTTCATTCGGGCCAAGCTCTTTTTTTAATTTTCCATTAATCCTTGTCCCAACTATCTGATATTCAACGCCAGCGTTTTCCATGCTTCCTTTTCTACCAGATGAAAAATTCAATTGTGAGGCATTGAATGGAGCTGGCATTGTAATACTGAATGTTACGTTTCTTATGTATGTATCCCATTTTAAACCTACCAGGTTGAAACTAAATACATCCATTTGTTCCATATTATCAGGGCCTGTATCATATACATACGTGATTATATACTTTTCATTTTTATCCGCATACTTTTCAAGGTCCCCTATTTTTATAACCAGTTCATCATTATCCATTATTGTACTGTAAGTTCGTCCTGAAACATTTACGTTACTTATTTCTGCACAGCGGTCTTTATCAATTTTTAAAGGGATGCTTCTAAATATACCATGGTATTGTCTGTTGAAAGTAACATCAATCGTCTCCGTAATATGATAGCTATTATCACCAAGTACAATCATGCTGATATCATAGTTGTTTATTTCAAAACTATACTCATGAACTTCCAATTCCCATCCGCCGCCGCTCAATGTTATCTTCCACGTGCCTTTTGCCATGTTGCCCGTGATGGTGCCTTTATAATCTACATAATGGCCATTATGGGGATAGTATTTTAAAAAGAATATCATGTCCCCAAAATATGACCCGCCAATATTAAAATCATATGACTCCCCATCACTTGTAACCTCACTTCCCTTGCCGCTGAATAAAAATGCACTCTCCTCATTGGTATCTAATTGAATTGTAAAGTCGCCATACCTGTTTGAAAAAAATGAGTTTTCTTCCCACCGGCCCTTCCATTGATTTGCAAGTTTTATTGCGCTGCTTATCGGTTCAGATGCCTGCAAGGTATTCCCTGCGGTATAATCAACAATCTCCGCCAGTGTTTCAGTCTGCCCGTTATATGTCCATTCCGCTATGATCCAACCCCTTATGCCATCTGCCGTTTCCACTTTCATTGCTTTTGTTGATTGGGGCCTGTCCACAGAATAATTATAATTTCCTTCTTCGATTGATATAAGCTTGACAAACTCTCCCCGCTTCAGTATAACAACCTGCCCCTCATTATCTGTAGATGTATTCCATCTTTCACTATACTCAGGAAATCCTCCTCCGATAATAGCCCCAAGCGGCGGTTTGTTTTCCTTTTCTCCTCTCATCAGCAGCTTATTCTGTGCCAGTATCATGACAACTTCATGCTTTGATTCTACAGGTGTTGGTTCAGGAGTAGTACTTGTCAGGAATTCCACTTTGAATTCGAGCTCCTTAGAATATTCACCCCAACCTGCTGAATTGTGTGATCTCATATTCCATGCATAGCTTTTACCATGTGCCAGGATACCTTCAGGCAAGTCAATATAGTGGTATGAGCCATTTATATTTTCATTATTATAAACAATACTGTTTTCTCCATATGGGGACTCGCTTATGTAAAGACCATATTTATCAGCACCCTGTACCATGTTCCAGCTAAACCTCGGAGTTGTACTTTCTATAGTACCCTCAGGAGATATTGGCAACGGTGTACCCGCAATAATTGAAGAATCATCTGTTGGTTCAAGCGTCTTAGGTATCTCTTTATCTCCTGTTTCCTCCTGCTCTGTATCAGTAGTATCACTAATGGATTTGATAACACTTTCTACAGCCGCTTGGGCATTTATCATCTTCCATTCATAAATGGAATTGTCATCAAAGTTAACGGGAATTTTTTCTGCCGTGTCTTCTAAAACAGATGCTATTTCTCCGGATCCAAGCTCGGGATTAATCTGTTTAAGAAGAGCCGCAAGACCTGAAACAAATGGCGCAGCTATAGATGTTCCTTTGGTTGTTGTATATCTTTCAAAGGAAGGCATTAGAGGTGCTGTAAGCGTATATATGGAATCTCCTGGAGCCGCAACTGTGACAGTGTCTGAATAGTTTGAAAAGTCCGCCCTTTTGCCTGGCTTGTCTATAGCTGCTACACTTATTACTCCAGGAACTGCAGCTGGAAAAAAATTGGTGCAATCACTTGACTCATTCCCTACAGCCGCCACAATAATGACATCCTCTCTCAAAGCATGCTCTATAGCCTTATATTCAAGTGTCTGCCTGTACTCAAAAGGATTCATTTCTCTGCCCAGACTGAGATTTATTAAATCAACCTCAGCAAGGACAGCTAATTCTATAGAAAATGCGACACTGTATCCAGGTGCTTTTTCTGCAGTTTTTTCTTTTGTTTTTTGCGGAGATAATATTTCCCATTCAAATCTTTCAGGCCAGAATTTTATAGGGAAAATACGGGCATGCGGAGCAACCCCGTTAATGCCTTTGCCATTAATTACTGATGCTATTATACCGGATACTTCAGTTCCATGGCCTCCTGAAGAAAAGTTTCTCCGGTCAAAGGAAACATTTGCATCACTGTCTCCAAAATCGTATGCAGAATAGCCATTTGACTTAAGAACAATATTATCCTTCAAATCAGGATGCTCAAGGTCAATCCCTGTATCAATAACGGCAATGGTAACAGGTTTGAGGTTAATATCCGCTTCACGTATTTTATCCCATGCTTCCAATATCCTGATTCTTTCAAATCCCCATTTGTTTTTTTTCATCGTATCAATGTCAGTTTCCGGAGGAAGTTTCCCGGTAAGTTCACAATAATATTCAGGGCTTGCTGTTTCTACCTGTGGTATCTGTCTAAGTTTTTCTACAATATCTTCTATTTCTTCCCCCGTTTTTGCTGATTGGAATTTGATATAGTAACCGATTCCGGGAATTTCTCCTGTTATAACTCCGTTAATATCAGCTATGATTTTTTTAACCAGCTCTTTTGAAGTATCCTTTTTAAAGCTCACGGATACAATCTCCGAAGAAACTTCATGGCCTGTACTTAGTATTGTTGTATTGGAAGGATTAACAGAAGGTATTATAAAGCCGGTTTCCGTCTGTAACAACTCATTAAACTGATT
The DNA here is from genome assembly GCA_964471145.1 of uncultured Eubacteriales bacterium. GTDB lineage: Bacteria > Bacillota > Clostridia > Acetivibrionales > STF1-152 > CAYYGK01. The sequence continues at coordinate 3,510 of CAYYGK010000249.1, forward strand.
AACCGGTACTTTTTTGTTATTAGAAAGCAAACCGGCAATAAAAACCACAGTAATCAGACATAACAAAGCCGGAACAATAACTCTTAGT
>CAYYGK010000250.1:0-3596 GCA_964471145.1 uncultured Eubacteriales bacterium
TTATGCTGTTGCTGTCTATGAGTTCTGCGATTTCTTCAGGCGGGCGTGCAAGTCCTGCCGCCCTGACGTGTTTCTCCCTGACCCTTGTGTTATATACCTCTGATGTTTCTATCAGGCCCTTTTTTTCAAGATTGCGTATATGGTACTCTACATGCATGGAACCTTCTTTCTTAATTAAGTCTTCCAGAAAGCAGTTGTCTTTCTCATGCCTTATTAAACTTAAAACCTTTTCTTCGGCGGCAGTACAGCAAACAGTTTTATCATTATTAACTTTTATTGTTTTTCTTCTTTTTATACCAAGACCTGCAGGCAGCATGCTTCTGAATGCGTCAGAATATGTGCAGATATACCTTTTTTTCATCCATTTGCCCAGTTCAATCAATTCCTTACATATAACCGGGCTGTCATCCAGTACATCGCAAACCTCTTTTAAATCCTTCGTATTTCTTTTTTCACACACATCCAGCACATATGCCTGTCTTGTCGTATCCGACCTTCCGAACGGCACAATAACCCTGATGCCTGCCGCAACCTTTCCGGCAAGCCGTTGGGGCACAATATAGCTGTACTCTCTGTCATACTGCCTGGTGCTGTTCCCTATTACAACAGTCGCAATGCTTTTCATACCTTACCTCTTTACGCTTTGTACAGGTATATACAAAAAACACCTGCTGATTGCAGATGTTTCATATACCGGTTTTTCTACCATTACCTTTTAATGCTCACACCGCATACTTCTTCATGTATTCCGGAATACACTGTTCTTCGCCGTTAACACTTACCTGAAACCTTGTTCCGTGTTGTGAGGAAATGCGCTCTAAGTCTTTAAAAAAACTCTCAAGCAGCGTTTCATCGTTCTTGACTATATTCAAAAGACCATCTATGAAAATGCATTCAATATCATAATCCTGGGAAACCACACCGCATATGAACCCTATCAGAGAATCCGCATTTGTTATCGGGTATTCGGATATATTTGCAAATCTGATTTCGTGCCTGAGGTCATAGATAAGCTCATTTGAATTGTCTATAAAAACCACATCCCCGCTGCCTTCATCCGCCAATATGTTTGCCCTGTCAACCATAACCTTGGTCTTGCCGATCCCCTTGGGACCGTATATAACCTTTATCAATGCGATCAAACCCTTTCTGTCTGTCTATCTATCTATCTATGAATATGATAATACAAAATACCTGTTATTTCAAGCATATAACTTTAAAAAACGCTCACATGTGTTTAATCAGGCTGCTTTTTTCTAACCTGCCCACAGCATATTTTGCCACAAAACCCACACATATTCCTGTTATGACCGCGGTCAGCAAAAGCAAAGGCAGGTAGGCAAATACTGAAGTGCTTGCCATTACTGCACAGGCAGTAAAAATCTGCGCCGTGTTGTGCGCAACAGCACCGGCTACGCTTATTCCCGGCATACTGAAAACACTGGAAAACCTGTACATCAGGACTGCCATTACAAAAGTACTGGCAATACCACCTGAAAGACTGAATGCAAATACCATGGGGCTGCCTGCAAAAACAGCTCCCAGCAGTGTTCTTAAAACAACAATTATTACAGTATCCTTCAAACCCAGTAAAGCAAGTGACACTATTGTAATCACATTTGCAAGCCCGAGTTTAATACCTGGAACCGGAACCGGCACAGGTATCCATGACTCAGCCAGCGAAAGGACCAGTGCCTGTGCTACAAGTACGGCTATTGTAACAATCCTTCCTGCTTTTCGCATACTTTTACCTCCCTGCCTTTAGTATGATATGCCGTCAATATCTTCTTCATTGTTTCCGCCCCGTCTTTGCAGAACAACCATGGTCCTGTTTGGTATGCATACTGCAAAATCCCCCGCTTTGTCCAGCCAGCCGCTGCTGACACAATACTTCCTGGGACAATCTGACTCCAGATACCTGATTCTTCCCGGCTGCACCAGTATTATCTGGCGGAAATCCTTATCTATCGGTATCTGCCTTGCCTCCTTTTCATCATCAAGGCAAACCTCTTCAATTATCCTTCCTCCGCTTTTTATGACAGCCACAAGCCTGCCGGAAGAATTGTTTTCTCTTAAACCTGACAGCCCCCAGAGTGCAAGTGCAGCTGCTATAACCAGTCCTGCAAGCAGGATATCACCTTTTTTCATGATACTCATACCCCTTTGCTCCAGCATTCATTTTAAATACCCCTTTGAGCCCCTCTGATACAAAAACACTGTAGCCTTCCGTTACAAAGATCCCTTCAACTCCATTGAGGCTCTCCACAAGTTCCATCCCTTCATCAAGCCCCATTACAAAAACAGCCGTTGAAAGGGCATCGGCCTGTATTGAACTTTCACAAATTATCGTTGTACTTATAAGTCCTGATTGTGCAGGATATCCTGTTTGGGGGTCAAGAATATGATGATATCTTTTCCCGTCAGCTTCAAAGTACCTCTGGTAGTCACCAGATGTAACCACTGAAGCATCTTTTACTGAAACTGTGCCAATGTATCTTCCAGGGATATCCCTGGGGTTCTGTATTCCTATTATCCAGGGGTTTCCGTCAGGCTTGTCTCCTATAACCGCCACATTGCCTCCAAGATTAATAAATGCGGACTTGATTCCATATTTGCTGTATATCCTGACAGCAACATCAGCGGCATACCCTTTCACTATACCCCCCAGATCAACTCTCTGTCCTTTTTGCCTAAGTCTTGCCCTGTCTTCTTGAATAATTATATCCCTGTAGTCTACAAGGTCAATCAGCCTCTCAATCTCTTCCTTGCCGGGAACGCGAGGATGTTCTGCAAAACCCCATAGTTCAATCAGGGGACCTACCGCTGGATTAAAAGCACCTCGACTGATTTGAGAATATCTTACAGCTTCCCTTAGTACATGGAGAGAGTCATCTCCCAGCTTTACACTGTCTGTGCCGGCACTCAGGTTTAAATCATAGATTTCTCCGCCGGGTTTTCTGACAGTCATATCATTTTCCAAAGACCTGAGTTTGCTTTCAACCCCTAAAGCTGCGTTTTGTGCGTTTTTCCCATAGATTTTCTGGGTAACCACTGTTCCCATTACAAAGCTCTCTTTTTCCAACGGCACATTGCCGGCAAAACACCCTGTCAAAACAATGCATAAAGCTAACACTGTCAGTATATACAATTTTCCAATCTTCATAGGCATGCCACCTTGTTTTGTCCTGTCTCTATATACTAACAGATTATCAGCTTCGCTTTAAACCCCTCAACATCAATTATTTTATTTTATTTTTCAGTTTCCATGCATACAAAAACGGAACTTTAAAGTCCCGCCTCATCTGTCTGCTATTGATTATAGCTGCTCCTATTCGCTTTCTTCCCCGGTTTCACTCCTGTTGTTGCTTTCTTCGTCTGTTTCCATTTTTGAAATGGAAACCTCATAAGCCGTCTTTGTAATGGTTCTGCCATCATCAAATTTTTTCTGGTACTGACGGCTTTGTATTCTTCCCCATATTTTTATGTTGTCTCCAACCTCAAGTCCCTCTGAAAACCTTGCATTTCTTCCCCATGCTATGCAGGGTATGTAGTCTGATTTGTTATATGGTCTGTTGACAGCAACAAGAATGTCAGCT
>CAYYGK010000251.1:0-3586 GCA_964471145.1 uncultured Eubacteriales bacterium
ATTTAAGATTCTTTCAGGGTCGCACGCAGATGGAGGTTGCGGGTGAAATAGGGATATCACAGGCACAGGTCTCAAGACTTGAAAAGACAGCTCTTATGCATATGAGAAAATATATCTGAATACCTTAACGCACACAATCATATTAATAGTTGTAACATAATACATACCGGATGGTGTCAGCATGTATCGTGCTTCCGAACTCAGACAGAAGGAAGTCATTAACATATCCGACGGCAAAAGAGTCGGGTTTGTCAATGACGTGGAGGTCAACTTTGACGAGGGCACCATAGAGGCCCTGATAATCCCGGGAAGCGGAAGGGTGTTTGGACTGCTTGGCAGGGATGATGAGTTCATAATACCCTGGAACAGGATAAGGAAGATAGGAGAGGACATTATACTGGTAGAACTGGATGAGAGGTTCATAAGGAGATACATGGAATGATGGGTTCATAGGCAGATCTGTTCACATTTTCAGCAATAACTGGTATAATAGCAGCATTACATTACGAAAGCAGGGATAAAGAATGAGATGTCCTTTCTGTTCGCATGATGACGACAGGGTAATTGACTCAAGGCCTACCGATGAGGGCGCCGCAATCAGGAGGCGCAGGGAATGTACAAAATGCCTTAAAAGGTTTACTACCTATGAAAAGGTTGAATCACTGCCTCTTATGGTTGTAAAGAAGGACAAGAACAGGCAGCCCTTTAACAGGGACAAGCTTATTAACGGAATTATGAGGGCGTGTGAGAAAAGGCCGGTATCTGTAAGTGACATTGAAAAAATGGCAGATGAAATTGAGACCGAGATATTGAACTCCCTGAAAAGGGAGGTAACAACAAGGGATATTGGTGAGATGGTGATGGCAAAGCTAAAGAAGCTGGATGATGTGGCCTATGTAAGGTTTGCGTCGGTGTACAGGCATTTTAAGGACATCAATACCCTTATGCAGGAAGTCCACAAGATACTGGAAGAAAAGAATGAATAGTAGAACAATCACGAAGTGCAAGAGGTGTTTGTTGGCATAAATATGCAGGATACACAAACATGAATTGCATATATACAAAATAATAAGTATATATTCTTAAAAACACTTGCAATATTGCAGGATATATGCTATATTAATTTCATAATTAATAATTGACAGGTCAATGCGGAGTTCGTGGACGAATTTCGCAACAGGCTAAGACGCCATAGTTGTGGTCAGTGGAAAACTGCCGCGGCTGTGGCTTTTTTTATTAAAAATAAGGGGTGATATAGGGTGAAAAAGCTGGAGATTATCACAAGACCTGAGAAACTTGAGGACGTAAAGGAAGTAATGAACAAGTCGGGGATTTATGGGATGACGGTGAGCATGGTATCCGGGTGCGGCCTTCAAAAGGGCATAAGGAAGGTGTACCGGGGAACGGAACTGAATATCAACCTGCTTCCGAAGGCCAAAATTGAGACGGTTGTTAAGGATAGCCTTGTGGATGAACTAATCGACTCGGTTTTAAAAGCGGTAAAAACCGGAGAGATAGGTGATGGTAAAATTTTCATTCATAAAATTGAGGATGCGGTAAGGATAAGGACCGGGGAAAGAGGAGAAGAGGCGATTTAAGAGAGGGGATGATTAAATTGACAAAAAGGACTTTTAGTATCATCGTGATTTTATTGTTATTGGCTGTTCCGATGGCTGTATTTGCAGAAGACGAAATGGGTGCATCAACTGCACAGGCAATTGATACTGTATGGGTGCTTATCGCAGCGTTTCTGGTTTTCTTTATGCAGGCCGGATTTGCAATGGTTGAGGCGGGATTTACAAGGGCAAAGAACGCAAGCAACATAATAATGAAGAATATAATGGATGTTTCAATAGGCTCGCTGGTGTTTTTCGCTGCCGGGTTTGGCATAATGTTCGGGGATGATGTGGCGGGTTTGTTTGGAACCACCGGATTTTTCGGAAACATTACATCAGAGGCGTTGGGGCTCACGATACCAATAGAGGCGTTTATCATTTTCCAGACTGTTTTTGCGGCAACAGCCGCAACCATAGTGTCAGGTGCAATGGCTGAGAGGACCAAATTCTCTTCATACCTTATATATAGCTTCGTTATAAGTGTTGTGATCTATCCGGTGGTCGGACATTGGATATGGGGTGGAGGATTCCTTTCACAGTTGGGTATGATTGATTTTGCCGGTTCTACTGTTGTGCATTCTGTTGGAGGATGGGCTGCACTTGTAGGTGCTGCTGTTCTGGGCCCCAGAATGGGTAAGTTTACAAAGGAAGGCAAACCAAATGCAATACCCGGACACAGCATTACACTCGGAGCCCTTGGTGTATTTATTCTCTGGTTTGGGTGGTTTGGGTTCAATCCGGGCAGCTCCCTTGCCGGTACGGACATGAGTATAGGTCTTATTGCAATGACAACCAACCTGGCAGCTGCCACAGGAGGTGTCACGGTAATGATTATTACCTGGCTGAGGTACAAAAAGCCTGATGTCAGCATGACGCTCAATGGTGTACTTGGAGGCCTTGTAGCCATAACGGCGGGGTGTGCCACGGTAAGCATGGGAGGTTCAATAGCCATAGGTGCCATAGCAGGATTCTTCATCGTATTTGGCGTTGAATTCATTGAAAAGGTATTAAAGGTGGATGACCCCGTAGGCGCTGTAACGGTACATGGAATATGTGGTGCTGCAGGAACAGTACTGGTAGGGTTCTTTGCAACAGAAGGAGGACTATTCTATGGAGGTGGATGGTCACAGCTGGGTATACAGGTCATAGGAGTACTTGCCGTGGCAGTCTGGACACTGACTACTTCACTGATACTGTTTACCGCCATAAAGACCATAAACGGGCTCAGAGTAAGCAGAGAGGACGAGGCCCTGGGTCTTGATATTGGTGAGCATGGTACACAGGCATATGCTGATTTTCATCTTAAATCGGTGGATACCATGGTATAGATACTTTAATTGTGGTTAAAAAAACTATTGTATGTTCAAAAGGCAGAAAGGCAAAAAGCCCTTCTGCCTTTTTGGGGTTTCGATGGAAAAGAAGTGATGTCATTACATCATCATAGCAGTATGTCAATATGCTGCAAAGTGCCTGATGTACCGTTTTCGTTTAAGTATATCCCGCTCCTTCTTATCAGGCCGCCGTCTAATGTAAAGGGCGTTTGAAGGTTGCCAAGATACAAGGCCCCGACACCTTTTTCACCCAGAGCGAAAAGTTCAGAGCTTCCGTCCGGATTACGGGTCCATATGCGAAGACGGTCATAAACAGAGTCATTTTCATCTATCCAGTTGTTCTTATCACAATCGTAAAGAGATAGCTCTGCAAACCCGTTGCCGCTTGAAGGCCCGAAAAGCTCCCTGCCGTTATTAATTATCCCGTCACCGTTCTTGTCAATACATAAAAAACCACTGCCCGAAAGAGTGTGGCTTATCTGATCCTTTGTACCGTCACAGTCAAGGTCAAAGGATATCTTATCATCCGACAGCCGCACCGGACCCTGATTATAATTTATAATCAGTGGATCAACCATATTACCGGCTCTTACAGAGATTCTGCTGCCGGATACAAGTTTCCTGCTCATATTGAGTTCT
>CAYYGK010000252.1:0-3527 GCA_964471145.1 uncultured Eubacteriales bacterium
GATATGGAATGAATGGGAACAGGATGTCAACAATATTATTATTCGTCATATACGTGTAAGAAGACCGGAATACCCGGAAATTGAGGGTGACAATGAGGATGGGATAAATCTTCCTTATAATAACAATATAATATTAGATCATGTATCTGTAGCAGGTGCTATCGATGAAACCGTTGAGTTTTGGGAAACGAGCAATGTTACACTACAGTGGAGTACTATAGAATCTTCACAACTGGAGGGGCATTCCAAAGGAGCCCATGGTTATGGTTTTATTCAGGGGCCAGGGGCACAGAACTCTTCAATTCACCATAACCTGTTTGCGCACAATCCGAGAAGGAATCCTGCAGTGGCTAACGGAGTGGCTGATGTTATAAACAATGTGATTTATAACGCGCAGGATGGTTTTGGTCACGATAACGAAACAGATGACGGTGGATATAATATAATAGGTAATTATTATAAGGAAGGGCCCGAAAAACAGATATGCCCCTTCTGTTTTGCTGAAAACACAGGATATTATCTTAAGGATAACTATATTGATGCGCCAAGCTTTAATGGAGTTGTAGATGACCCCTGGACAGACTGGGAAGTATACGAAGGGCTTCAATGGTATAAGGACAATGGATATGCATTGTCAGAGCCTGTTGAATCTCCAGGGATTACAGCTTATTCGCATGACGAAGCATATGAAAAGGTTCTTGAGAAAGCAGGAGCTTTTCCTCATGATGCTTTGACTAAACGTATGATAAATGAAACAATAAACCGTACAGGTTCGTGGGGCTATGAACCTGAGAGCTTGACTGAGGGTCTATATTCAATGATTCCTGCAACAGACACTGATGATGATGGAATACCTGATGCATGGGAATCAGCTAACGGATTAAATCCAAATGATGGCAGTGACAATCAAACTATTATGGCATCGGGATATCCCGCAGTTGAACAATATGTAAATGAACTTGCCGATGCACTTGTAGAAGGTGATGCTGACGGTGACGGAATACCTGGCGTATGGGAAGTGAGATATGGATTAAACCCAGATGACGCATCGGATGCCGGTGCTATTATGGCATCAGGTTTAACTGCAACTCAAGAATACAACAAGCAATATGAAGAGCGTTCTGCATGGGAATTTTCTGCAGCTTCTGCATCAGAACCTGATGAAGGCTGGTATCCAAAAGGCAACTGGTCACTTGAACAGAAATACAGCCTGGGAGAGAACAACACCGGAAAACAGGTCATGGAATTCGAAGTTGTACCATTAAAAGAAGAGCTTGATGGAACAATATCCTATACAGATACAGATACAACGCCGGCAAGTTTCGGTTCACTTAGTATGATAATAAGATTAAACGAGAATGGGTGCTTTGATGTCCGAAACGGGGAAGAGTACAAAGCGAATGAGGAAGTTGAGTATAAAATAAACAAGATATACAATGTAAGAGTTTTTGCTGATTTGATATCAAAGACATATGATGTATGGGTAACACCTGAGGGTGGAGAAACTTTTCAAATAGCTAAAGCTTTTGAATTCAGGAGGGGTTCGCCTGCAATCGATGATGTTGGCAGGATAATACTTTCAGGTGCTGCCGATAGAGAGTATATGGTCCAAAACCATGTAATTTCAGAATTCGAGGAAGATGCTACTAAGTCACCTGATACTGAAGATGCCGGGGTCAGTTTGTTCTTGTTTGCTTTCCTGATGTCCGCAACATTAATGTTGTTAATCGGAAGGAAATGGGTGCTTCAAAAGTAAACAGAACTATATATTTATATCATATTTAGCCGGTGCCTCATTTTGAGAGTGGGTAAGAACACCGGCTAAATACCTTGTTTTATCCGTCCAGGCTTTCAAGATTATTATTTGGCAGAAGAAAGTCCATACCCATCAAGTGTGGGGAAGAATGACTGTGTGATAATGAAAGCATAATATTGTTTGCAGGTACACCTGCAATTTCAGAAACCTTTTTTCTTTGAATAGTGAGCAATCGCCAATTTTACTTGACACTATGATAGTCTCACAAGTGCCTTTTTATGTGCATCCTTTGTTTTGCAGCACAATTTGCGATTACTCACTATTCAAAGATATCAAAGGGATCGCAAATTCTTCAGCATTACCGTCCATGGTGATGGTTGATAAGAATAAACAGCCTATCAACAAGGCATACAACCTTATGGATCGAAGAGCAACAGAGCAAGTTAAATGGTTAAAGGATAAGATAGGCGAGCAAAGAATATTTGATATAAACTGCAACCGGCTTGATGACCATGCTATGATAGTCAACTTGATGTGGGAAAAGGAAAATAGGCCTAAAGACTTTGATAGGATTGACAAGGTGCTCACGATTGATGGTTTTATCAGGCTGCGGTTGACGGGCAAAGCAACGGCAAATTTCTCATCAGGTGCTTTTTATGGCGTTGTATACAATGTCAGGAATAACACTATTGATGTAGATTTATTGCATGAGATTGGAATCCCGCTCGAGATTTTGCCAGATTTTTATTCATGTGAAGAGATAGTTGGTGTTGTAACTGAAACCGCCGCAAAAGAAACTGGCCTTGCAGCTGGAATACCTGTTGCTGCCGGTTCAGTTGACTGTAATGCCGGGTGGCTTGGAGGAGGAGCTATAGATGTGGGTGATACACAGATTAATCTTGGTTCTTGTGGTGTTATAGGCGTACTACACAAAAACCCCGATAATCTAAATGATAAGATGATCAATTGCACATATACGACTGATTCAAGCAATTTGTTTACAATGATTGCTGCAACGACTATGGGTGGACAATCATTAAGGTATTTACGGGACAATTTTGCATATATCGAAAGGTCAATGGAGAATATGGTTCCGGGATATAGTTCATACGACTATTTGACGATGCAAGCTGAATCTGTTGCTCCAGGGTCGGAGGGTCTAATTGTATTACCATATTTGATGGGAGAGAGGACCCCCATATTTGATGTTAATGCAAGAGGTGTAATATTCGGGCTTTCTCTAAACCATACAAAAGCGCACCTTATCAGGGCATTTATGGAAGCGGTGGCATATGCTATGTACGATTCCTTTCAAATAATTAAAAAATGTTGTTCAAAAATTAATTATCCCATTGTCTTAAATGAGGGTGGTGCGCAAAGTAAACTCTGGAGAAGAATAATTACTGATATATTAAATGTCCCAACCGTGTTCTTAAAAAGCAGGACAGGAGCTCCATTTGGAGATGCAATTCTCGCTGGTGTTGCATTTGGTGTTTTTAGGGACTATTCTATAGCAAGAGAAAAGGCAGAATATATTGATTTTTTAGAACCGGATGTGAGCTGCCATGAAATGTATTCAGAGTGTTTTCAGATATATAAAAAGATATATACGCATTTAAAAGAAGATTTCATGAACCTAAATACTATTAAGAAAAAATATATAGATTGATATTAGGATTTTATACTCCTTCCATGAAGAGAGTAATGGATTAATAACTGGGAATCATTAATTACAGTCCCGCTTACGATGAATTTGTCACTCAGTGGATTC
>CAYYGK010000253.1:0-3526 GCA_964471145.1 uncultured Eubacteriales bacterium
CAGCCCATATCCGCTTTTTTCAAAGAACCGCTCAACATTTGCTGTAAGGCTCCTGTACTCATTATCCCCCGTCTTTTCAAGTCTTGTTTCGGGGTAGTCTTCGTACAGCTCAAAGTGTTCCCTGATGATGCTGTTTATCCGTTCATGCAGGCTTATGCATTCTTCACGGCTGCTGCTGCTAACAACCAGGCCGTGGTTCTGCATGAAAAAAATGCAGGGGAACTGACCTCCCTGCTCCAGCCTTTCCTCAATACGCCTGCGTATCTCTACCGTCAGGCTGAATCCGGGATTGACATACGGAACCCATACAAAAGGTATGCTTTTGCCAAACAGCCGGTCGGCTATATTGCTCCCCTCCACAGAACAGCAAAGTATGTTTGCATATACCGAATGCGTATGTATTACAAAACGTTCAAGAAGCGAATGAAACCCCGCCTCGACAGAAGGCCTGAGCTTTTCCATGCCCGGCAGCACAACAGTATTCCGGCCGACAAGGGCTTTACTCTCCTCCTGTTGTCCGGGATCGTTACTGTTATCCAGGTTGTCGTAATAGTCATATATGTTTTTGTAATTGACCACAGCAAATCCGCTTCTTTCAGTAACCTGTCTCAGTGCAAAACCTGAAGCCTTGATTGCCATCAGCTCGTTGTCAAGCTTGACGGATGTATTCCCTCCTCCACCCTGAACATATTCGGGCGTAGACCCGGCCTTCCGCGAAATGTATTCAAGATCGAACAGTCTCTGTTCGTACATTGCAACCCCTCCATATTATTCATCAATTTCTCTTGCTTAGTATCTGCTCCTCATATTTATGCACACTCTCAAGCCATTTCATACCGCAGGGCACTCCCCTGCTTTCACAGTACATGTTCCAAACAGCCCCGAACGGAAGAGTCTTGAATTCCTCCATCAGAGCCAGCCTGTTTCCGTAATTCCCCTGATGTTCTTCTCTTAAAAGCATATCGCTGTTCTCAAGAAGAGCAAAAAGTATACCCTTTAGAGCAGCTCTGGTTCCTACCACCCAGGCGATTATCCTGTTAATGCTTGCATCAAAAAAGTCCAGTGCAAAATGAACCCTGTCAAATACATTGCACCTCTTGACTTCCTGCGCAATGGAAATGACATGATCATTCAGGATGACTACGTGGTCACTGTCCCACCGCACACCTCTGCTTATGTGCAGCAGCAGTTCATTGCAGTACATCAGGGTTGATGAGATTTTATCATTTATCCTCTCTGTCGGATGAAAATGTCCGACATCAAGGCATAGTGCTGTTCCCTTTTCTGCTGCATACCCCAGGTAAAACTCATGTGAGCCCACTACATAAGCCTCGGATCCTATTCCGAACAGTTTGCACTCAACTGAATCAATCAGGTGTTTTTTATCATAATCAATGCTTATTATTCTGTCCAAAGACTCCTTAAGGTTCTGCCTGTATTCCATCCTGTTAGCCGGAAGGTCTTTGAATCCGTCAGGTATCCAGATGTTGTTTATACATGGCGTCCCCATCATCCTGCCCATATGAGCTGCTATCTGCCTGCACCTTTGTGCATGCCTTATCCAGAACTCTCTTACATTCCTGTCCCTGCTTGCCAGGGTAAAGCCGGATTCGGCAAGCCTGTGTGAAAAAAACGTGGGGTTAAAATCCAACCCGATGTCTCTTACACGGGCCCAGTCAATCCACCTTGAGAAATGTTTCTCTTCAATGCAGTCCCTCTCAACCGTTTCTCCTCCGGTCTCTGCATAGCTGGCATGCAGATTAAGCCTGTGCTTTCCGGGTATCAGGCTCATAGCCTTGTCTATGTCCTGCCTGAGTTCATCACCGTCCCTCGGTTTGCCCGGGTAGGATCCTGTAGCCAGTATGCCCCCGCCCGACAATGCGCCTTTGCCTTCCAGCCCGGTCACATCATCGCCCTGCCAGCAGTGCATTGAAATGCTTATTTCATCAAGTTGAGACATCACAGTGTCGGTATCAACACCTATTTCCGCATAGGTCTCCTTTGCCAGCTCATAGCTTTTTTCAATACTCATTATTTTTTTATCTCCTTTCCTGTTCGCATGCAGCATAAGCCATTGTCGTCATCAATGCCATCTCAGACTGCGATGTATCCATCCTGCTGTATTGCACAATTATCCGGGTACTGCTCTCTATCCTCACTGCATACGGAACATCGCAGGGAATACCTTGTCCCTCTCCGTTATTAAGCTTATCCATCCTTATGTGGCTGGTCCTTTCAGCAGCACAGGATGTCCTGAATCCCACCATAGGTTCCCTGTCCTCAAAATACAATATTATATCAATCTGTGCATCCTTACTGCCGGGATTTATCACGCATATTGCCTCATGACTTGGAAACAGGCCCTTACCTTTTGAGTTGTAAAATCCGTCAGGTATATACCATACCTTGAATCCTTCGCTTTTTGCCATCACTTACCCCTCATTTCAACAATCATCCTGAATTTTTCATACGCCTCATCCCATCTTTCAGCAGATTCACCGGGCTCATATTCATCCACATCAAATGAATTTCTCACAACCTCCCTTGCCTGGCCTATACCTGATACCTCTCCATGCGCCATCATCTGACAGAGTATGTTGCCTGTGGAAGTGGCCTCTATCGGTCCTGCATGTACCGGCCTTTTAATTGCATCAGCCGCAAACTGGTTGAGCATTCTGTTCTTGCATCCGCCTCCCACTATATGCAGGGTTTTAATCTTCCTTCCGGTAACCTCTTCAATCCCCTCAAGCGCCATCCTGTATTTGAGTGCAAGGCTTTCCATTATACACCTTGTCATCTCAAACTTATCGGAAGGAACATGCTGATTTGTATTCCTTAAGTACCGTACTATTCTTTCAGGCATGCCCCCAGGGCTGTAGAAGGCATCATTGTCAGGGTCGATTAGTGATGTAAATGATTTTGCGTTCTCCGCTCCCTGCTCCAGTTCATCAAATCCCAGAGTATTGCCTTCCCGGTCCCATTCCCTTTTGCATTCCTGGTAGATCCATAGCCCCATTATATTCTTAAGAAGTCTTGTTTTTCCTCCTGTTCCTCCTTCGTTCGTATAGTTGTACCTGTAAGTGTTTTCATTTATAACCGCCTTGTCCGACTCAACCCCGAGAAGCGACCATGTACCGCTGCTGAGGTATGCATGGTCTGTGCCTGTCGCAGGAACCGAAACAACTGCGCTCCCGGTATCATGCCCGGCAACAGCCGTAACAGGTATACACCCTGTGCCAAGTTCCTCTGCAACAGGGCTTTGTATCCTTCCTGTGTTTGTACACGGCTGTACCATACCAGTATATATGTCATCCCTTATTCCCAGACTTTCAAGTAACCTAAGGTCCCAGGTCCCGCTTTCTGAATTAAGCATCTGGGATGTGCTTGCTATAGTAAATTCCGTAGTTTTTTCTCCGGTAAGGAAATATCTTATAAGATCGGGGGTACACAGCATGTATTCGGCTTTCTCCAATACCGGAGAGCAGCGTGTACTCAATGCCATAAGGTGGTAGATAGTATTGAACTT
>CAYYGK010000254.1:0-3524 GCA_964471145.1 uncultured Eubacteriales bacterium
AGAACTGCTTTCCAATGTACTTATTCTGTTGTTTACATCTTAAAGCTGCTTTTTGAGGAAGTCCGCCTGTTCCCTGAGAAACTGCATCTCTTCCCGGGAATTGGGTTGTGCATAGTACCCCTGGGGCACATCCCAGCCATAAGGTGCTTTTCTCCATCCGGGTACACCGGTTGCATAATACCTGTTTCTAAAGCCGCGTCCTGCTCCGCGTCCGAATCCGAAAGGCCTTCTTCCGCCTGCCGGATTAGCATAGCCGGGCACCTGGTAACCTGCACAGTAACCTGCCGTTCTTCCGGTCATCGGTCCCATTCCTGCAGGGCCTGTTCCATCTCCTCCTGGCATGTCATTCACCTCCCCTCGGTTTCCTTCCTGGAAACTTCGTTTTCAAGTCTTTTCCATATGCTTTCTATTTCTTCAGTAATTCTGCTGTTTCCAGCTTCAATTGGTGTTTTGTAATCCCGCAGGGCTTCCACCACCGAAGGGTCAAAAGGTATCTCCCCTATGACAGGGAATCCGTTTTGTCTGCAGAACTCCTCTGTCTGCCCGGTTACTTCCTTATTAAGGTCATACTTGTTGATACACACATAAGCAGGTATTCCAAAATGCCCGGCCAGCCCCAGCACCCTCTGCAGATCTCCCAGGGCTGTCTTTGTGGGTTCGGTAACAGCCACAACAGCATCCGCACCGGTAATTGATGCAATGACCACACACCCTATTCCAGGCGAACCGTCTATCAGAATCCATTCCTCATCCTGTGTGAATTCCTTTGCCTTCTTTCGAACCTCCGTCACAAGCCTTCCGGACCCTTCTGCACCCGGATCCAGCAGGGCATGGGCAAATGTGCCCCTTGAGGTCTTTGTAACATATGTCATTCCGGTCTTTACCTCTTCAAGCCTTATTGCCTGGGAAGGACATACAAGTGTGCACGCCCCGCATCCCTCGCATTTTAACGGTATTACCCTGAAATCCTCACTTATTGCTTCAAACCTGCACGTCTTCCTGCACAGGCCACACTGAACACATGCGGAAGGGTCAATAAACGCCTGTTTAGCCCCAGAGAATTCTCTCTCTTCTATGACATCACCCTTGACCAGCAGATGCAGATTCGGCGCATCAACATCACAGTCAGCCATAACCTTGCTTTTAACCAGTATGTTCAGTGATGATACCAGAGTGCTCTTTCCGGTGCCCCCTTTCCCGCTTACAAAAGCTATCTGCTTCACACCGCAGCACCCCTTTCCACCCTTTCAAAAAGAGCGGCAAAACCGTCCTTCCACTCCTTCATGCGGACAGGCAGCAGTCCTCTTGAATATTCTTCTGCGATTTTCCTTGAAAAGGGTATCTTCATAAGCAGTTCTATGCCCTTCCTGCTGCAGTAGGTATCAATAATATCAGTGCTGTCTGAGGCCTTGTTTACTACAACGCCGAAAGGCATGTCCATTTTGTCCACCAGCCTTACTGCTATATCAAGATCATGAAGCCCGAACGGTGTGGGTTCAGTTACCAGTATACAGTAATCACAGCCTTCTATCGATTCGACAACCGTACATGATGCACCGGGAGGGCAGTCTATAACAACAGGCGCATTACCCATCAGGCCCTTTTTCAGCTTCTGGATTATAGGTATGCTCACAGGCTCACTTACATTGAGTTTACCCTGTATGAAGGTTCCATCCTCATTTCTCTCCACCACGCCTATAACCCTGTCGGCCTCATCAATTGCATCCTCAGGACAGACTATAGCACATGCCCCGCAGTGATGGCAGAGCTCGGGAAAGAGCAGCACACTGTCCCTTATCACAGCTATCGCATTAAACTGGCAAACATCAGCACACCTGCCGCACCTGCTGCACTTTTTATCGTCAATAACCGGAACCTTTACGCTTACCGGCTCGCTTTCTGTTATATCAGGGTTTAGAAACACCGCACCGTTTGGTTCTTCAACATCACAGTCCATATATCTGCAACTATCTCTTGCAAGAGCAAGGCATGCCGATACGGTGGTTTTGCCGGTGCCCCCTTTTCCGCTTAAGACCGCAATCCTCATTTGTTTCCTCCCATGCCAAAGTGAGACTGCACGGTTTCGTTTATCTTTTCAAGCTCACCTGCCTTGAACTTCTCCACATTCTCATTTACCGAAACAGCCTTGCCCCTGTACACTTCAATACCTGATGCATTCAATACATTCATCGCATTCGGTCCCACATTTCCTGTAACAACAGCCTTTATACCCCTGTCAGCCATCATCTGCCCCGATTGTACTCCTGCTCCTCCGCCTGCAAGCGCAGCGGGATTCTGCACGCTTTCGAAATCCATTGACTCAGTATCTGCAATTATAAAATACTCAGCTCTTCCAAATCTTGCATCCATTCTGCTGTCAGCCGAACTGCCGCTTGATGTAACACATATCTTCATACAACACACTCCCTTAAGTAATTTATACACTTATTATTAGCGTATGCCGGTCAGGTAATCCCTTTTTTATGGGCATATGCTTATTTTAATGATATATCCTCCATGCTTCCATGTCAACATAATTTGCTGTGCTTTTTCATGTAATAGGCCGAGCCTTCATAGAATACCTCTTCTATAAGACCCCGTGATTCCAGCCGCTTTGCAATTCCGGGATCTATTCTCCTTTTTGCAGTTATTGACTCAAGCGCATCCTTTTTTATGGGGTGTACTGAAACAATTCCCAGAAGGTCCCTTTCCGCATTGTCTGAAAGAAAAAAACCCTCCCCTTCGTCCCCTGTTACACACTCCGTTTTCATGTCCAGCGCATCAAATGCATCATATGCCTGAAGCAGTGACTCATTTGAAGGTCTTGCCGCACTGCTTTCTGCTGGAGGACGTGAGGGCACAAGCAGGTATGCGGTTGAAGGCATCAGCCCGGCAACGTGCTGTGCAACCCTCTCCACACAGGCTATATTGTCATTGATACCCTTAACCAGCATTGTTTCGGTTACCAGTGTACCCGAAAACCCCTCGGCAAAAAGTACTGTACCCTCAAGCACCCTGTCCATATCAAGCTTTCCATGCGGCCTGTCAATCTTCTTCCATGTCCCGCTGTCCGCCGCATCCACCTTTACCGATACCCAGTCCGCTTTTCCAAGGTCCTCCCTTACTTCCTTCATCCAGAGCAGCGAAGCGTTTGTTATAACTGCTGTCCTTATACCTGTCTGCTTTGCAAGCTCTATTTCAATACCCAGATTTTTATCCAGTGTAGGCTCCCCGTCTGGAACAAATGTGATGTAGTCGACACTCTCAGACGAATGACCCATTTCATCAAGCTTCTGCCTCAAATCGTGCATTGTCTCTTCCGGCTTGTAGAAACTGCGCCTTTGCACACTCATCCTGTCTGTCCTGCCTATCTGGCAGTATACACAGGAATATGAACAGGTCTTGGGAGGTATGTTGTTTACTCCGATGCTCTGTCCCAGCCTTCTTGAGGGTACAGGTCCGAATACCTTCATATTCAAAAATTCCTTCCTCTTAACCATCTCCATCCGGCAAGCCTTCTGCCC
>CAYYGK010000255.1:0-3521 GCA_964471145.1 uncultured Eubacteriales bacterium
CAGTTGAGAAAGGACTCGGAATATCACAAAAAAATGACATAATCTGTGCTTTTGGTTCGCTTCATTATATAGGGGAAGTGAGAAGGTATTTTAAGAAAATGAAGAAACGATAATGATTTATCTTTAGCTGGAAGGCGGTGGTGATGTATTGTTTAGCCTGAAAGAGGAGTTTTCAAAATACAAGTTGATTAATTTAAAGAGCCTTGAAGAGAACATCTCAGAACTTTCTGATGACGTGAGAAGCTCGATAATGCTTTATAACAAGGCGGTGGAAAGTCTCAGAAAGGGCAGCGAAGACATAGCGATTATTGAGCTGAGAAAGGCTGTATCCATCAACCCCGGCTTCCATGAGGCAAGAAACCTGCTGGGGTTGTGTTATGCATACACAGGCGAATACGGCAACGCCAACTCAATGTTCGGAAGCGTCATTGATTCAGAGAGAAACGGGCTTAAGGCTTATGTATACAGGAAGTCACTTGGGGGGGAACTGCCTTCCGGTCTGCAGGAGATTATAAGCAATGAAGAAGACAAACAGCAAAAAAGCAGAAAAAAGGCTTCAAATAAGAAACAGGGTCAAAAGGACCCGCAAGGCCGCCAGTTGAGGGAAAGCATCCTGAAGTATGCAATAGGGTTTGTGCTCGGGGCTCTTCTGGTGTTCATTCCTGCATATGCCGGTCTCTTTGGTGGAGATGCCCAGACGATTAAGCAGCAGGATAATGCTGAACTTAACACTCTCAGGGAAGAGAAAAAGGCACTTGAGGAGGAGCTCCAGGAGGAAAGGGCGGAAAATGAAAGAATGCAGAATAAATATGATGCAGTACTGAAAGACCTTGAGGATACACAAAATACTATAGATTACTTCACAGAGGCCAGGAAGCTGCATGACATACGAAAACTTGAAGCAGAAGGCAGATATATAAAGGCTGCCGAACTGGTAGTTGTGCTTGATAAAATCAATTGGGAGAAACCTGAAAAAGACTGGATGGATTCATTGAAAGACACTGTTTTGCCACAGGCGGCTATGATGATTTACGAAGAAGGCAAGGACCTGTGCCATAACCAGCAAAAGTTCATGGAAGGACTTAAAAAGCTGGAGAAAGTCAGCGAATATCAGGAGGACTTTCCCGGGCAGGACGGAGTGCTGTACTACATGGGTAAATGCTACCAGGGTATCGGACAATATGACAGCGCACTGGAGTGTTATAACAAAATACTTAATGACTATCCAGGCAGCTATTTTTTAAAGTATGCAAATTACAGAAAAAATGAAATAAAGAAGGCCCTGCAGAACTGAAAACCGGAAACAGTGTAATAAACAAAGCATGCCTTGTCATAGTAATAGATGAGGCGTTTTTTTATGCATGAATAGTTTTACGGGGGGATATGATGGCCCGGAGGGGAAAGGTTACAGGCCTTACCTTAAGCGGAGGCGGCGTTAAGGGTATTGCTTATGTGGGTGCTTTCAGCGAGGCTGAGGCAAGGGGATACAGCTGGGGCAATATTGCGGGGGTTTCTATCGGTGCTATAGCGGCTGCGCTTGCAGGTGCAGGATACGATTCGGCACAGATGTGGGAGATAATGAACGGGTTTGATTTTGAAGGAATACAGCTGAAGGAACCCCAGGAATTGCCGGTTGTTTCTGAATTGCGGGATTTTGCCAGGGGTGTGAGGAGTCCTGATGAAGAAACTGTGAGGGGGTTTCTTGAACAGGTGCTGCCTGCAAACCGTCAGGCCATCCTTGTAAGAAGCGTTGATGACCGAATGAGGAACATGCTCAGCAATATCGTGACATTCTGCAAGGACGGTTCGCTCTTTGACGGCGACTACCTGGAGAACTGGATGGCAGATGTGCTTTCACGCCGCGGGATAAGGACATTTGCCGACCTCAGGGGAGGGATTGTGGATAAGCTTAATCCACGTGGATACAGGGTAAGGATGACAGGCATGGACTGCCACAGGGTTAAAACAATTGTGATGCCGGATGACATGGAGTACTACGGCATAAACCCGGACAGTTTTGAGGTGGCAAAGGCCGTAAGGATAAGCACATGTGTGCCTTTTGCTTTCAAGCCTGTAAAGATAAGCTGTCTTAAAAACGGTAAATCCAAAACGTATTACCTTATAGATGGCGGAGTCTTTGATACATTTCCATACTGGGCCGTGGATAATTCATACATGACCAGCATAGGGTTTCAACTGAACGGACACAGCAAAAAATTTTTCAGTCTGCATACCGCTATAGATGTTGTAACCACCCTTATAGAAGCGGTACATGATACCGGTACACCTGAAAAAGATGATTCAATGATTGATTATACACAGGACATAGACACATCAAAAATAAATTTCCTTGATTTCAATCTGGGTGATGAGGGAAGGGAATACCTTTACAACAACGGTAAGAAAGCTGCTGAAAAACTGTTTGACAGGATGGAAAGAAAAAGAGCGGGCAGGGCTGTCTTTGTGCCCTGGTTCTTCAGAAGGTTCTGAGAAATTCATGCTTTAAGTCTCATAACCCCTGTGGTACAATATCACAGACAGGAAACAGAAAGATGCGGGGGTAATTATGAGATCATATACAGACTGTGTGCACTGCTATCTTAAACAAGCTGTATCATGCATGCAGCTTGGAGGTGTGGATGAGGACAGGCAGCATGAAATACTCTATGAGCTTATGGACATGATAAAAGGCTTTGACACAGGCAGGTCCCCTGCCTGGAATTCATCGGTTGCAGTCAAAAAGACTTATGAACTGATGGGAGCGGCGGATCCATATTATGAGGCAAAGATAGAGTCCAATGAACTTGCCCTGAAACTCTATCCGGAGCTTGAAGAAATGGTAAACCGTTCGGATGACAGGCTGCATACCGCCCTTAAAATATCGGTATCAGGTAATGTAATAGACCTGGGGATAAACAGGAGCTATGATGTGCATGAGGGCTTAAGGCACAGTCTGGAGCAGGGTTTCTCAATCGACAGGTATGAAGATTTTTTAAAGAGACTTCAAAGCACAAAGGATATCCTCATCCTTGGGGACAACAGCGGAGAGATTGTATTTGACAAGATTCTTGTACGGGAGCTTAAGAGCATAGGAAAGAATGTGACATACGCCGTCAAGGAAGGGCCGGTGCTGAATGATGCCACACTGGAGGATGCAGCTTACGCGGGCATGGACAGGCTTGCAAAAGTAGTGACAAACGGTACGGATATGCTGGGCACCAACATTGAGGCAGTATCAGATGAATTCAAAAAGCTTTATTATGAAACTCCTGTCATTATTTCAAAGGGGCAGGCAAACTTTGAGACGCTGGAAGCAGAACCGTCTGCAGCAGACAGGGTTTTTTTCATGCTGAAAATAAAATGTGTGGACGTGGGAAGAGTGGCGCGCGCTGATTATGGTACATACGTGTTCTTTAACAGGTGTTCCTCAAAGGATGATATATCGGTAACCGGCTGACTGCACTTCCTGTCACGGCATACATATGCCGTTGTTTTTTCGTCTACGGTACTGTAATTCTTTA
>CAYYGK010000256.1:0-1789 GCA_964471145.1 uncultured Eubacteriales bacterium
TCCATGCGGTTTCGTAACTTCCAAGTCCCAGAATTCTTTGTAGTCCTAATGCACTAGCACCATTTTTTTGTGCTGTAACCCACCAGATCGCTCTAAACCACATTGTTAAAGGCTTATGTGTACTTTGGAATATGGTTCCTGCAATTACTGATGTTTGATATAGGCATTTTGAGCATTGGAAAAGCACTTTGCCAATTGGCCACGCTTTACTATTTCCGCAACGAGGACATATAAAATCATTTGGCCATCGTATGCTGAAAATGTAATCCCGGCATTTTTCTTCAGTATTAAATTTTTTTTCAAATTCTTCTAACGTCATCGGATATTCTCTCATACCTATATACTATATATAGTATGTACATTAGTCAAGTGGATACCCAGGTAAATATATTTAGTCTATCAAGCCAATTACTGCTGAATACCTGTTTATCGTTTGCTATTAGAATATTCATAGTGATATCTTCAATCCTGCCTGTATGCAATAACTTCCAGGCAATGGACTGATCATCATTATAGCTTTTTCGGAAAACTTCCTCAGGCATCCTCTCCCAGAACTCATCTTCGAATGACCACAGCCCTGAGTTTGAAACCTCTGCAGTATGAACCATTGCATGGAGATCAAGACAAATCCCTATACATTTTTCAAAATCAACCGGCTTCGGCCAGGTATCCTGCAATATTATAAATTGCTTATTCCAGTATTGGTGGTTCTTATCTGCCATGTAATCCTCCATCTCTATATTTTAGTGCAAGCAAGGAATATAGCGTAACCCATTTACCAGGCTTGTTTATTTTTTCCCTTGGCAAATACGATTTTGACAAAGTTCCTTCAAGTATATATTTCCCATCCTTATCTTTCTTTTGGTCAAGCATTTCCCACGCTTCGCTTAACTCAGGAGCATTTCCTGCTCCCAGCAATGCAAAAGCATAAAGTAACTGAGGCAGCCCTATGCGCATAACCTCAGCAGGGAAAAAATTATCAGTCATGCGCCAGCCTGCACGGCAATCGAGTACCAATTCATCTGGTTTTCCGCTTCGATAAAATATCCTGCGGTCTAAGAAGTAATCAAGCAACTTATTGGCATATTCGAATTCAAGTCCATGCTTTTTGCACTCGGCAAGCATAAGCAAAATATGCATATTGTCCTTGATACAGCTTTTAGGGGTATACTTTAATTTTTTAACTCTGTGCCTGCATAGCAAACCTCCATCAGGCAATAGATAATTGTAAAATGCATTCCGCTGGGTTCTTACACGCTCATCATCCTTAAAGCCAAGAGCTACCAGAGCCCTCAACATAAGGCCGTCACCACAAGCAGTATCAAATGCACATTTATTGAAATAATCCATTAATGCTGTTGAAACATCAATATCCGATTTGCAAAGGCCGCATTCTGCAAGCGCCAACAGGTTATATATAAGCCATAAACCTTTTACATTTTTCATCCAAGATGTATCAGCAGCTTGCGAGAGTGTTCTCACTATTTCATTCTTTGTTTCAATTACATTAATATCAGTATAAGGTTTATTCAATAATTCCGTCAATGTACGATATCTAGCCGGTGGATTATTGCTTTCCAATAGCCAATTTATCACAATATTGTTTTGATCCATATTTTAGCCCTCATAAAAACAAAATCGGTTCAACTGCATATCAAAGCCTAAAAAACAATCTCAAATACACATCGATCATAGCCTTCTAAAATGGTCTGCTTTTTCACAACTGTTACATCTTTTTCAAATACCGAAGAAAACAGGCGTTGATACCATCCGGCAGAGCAATAACAAT
>CAYYGK010000256.1:1799-3491 GCA_964471145.1 uncultured Eubacteriales bacterium
TTGGCTTGCCTTACCAGACCGCAATAACACTTTTCATATATGCCGATTATATTCCCATCTTTAACGTGCAATTTGCCTCCTCCAATATGCTGTTCATTCATAAGTCTCAAAAAATCATTGACATTTCCCGATTTTTTATATATCTTTTTTGCTTTTAATATAATGCCATCAGAGATGCACTGATGACCACAGGGCATCATAGCTTTTTTCACAGCATCTGCGCCATAAGCATTATCAAGCTCGTTCAGTACTGCTTTTACATATTTGGACTGTTTATATAGAGTTGACTTTACCTCCAAGGTGCCACAAGCTTTATTAATATTGTCAAAAGCTTCTATTCCAACATTTTTTCTTATGCTTTCAAGTATACGAAGAGCATTGTTCGGCATAAATTCACACCCCAAACCAAAAATAATTAGTTACCTTCATTTTCAAAACCTTTTCAACAATACGGCTTGCGTGTCAAGTCGTATCCCTTCAGGATTCTTGTAAAGCTTCTCATCAATACTCTGCCAATAACCTTACAAATTTATCATATCATATAAATTGGACAACTGTATGTCTTATTAAAAATTGATATTATAAACTCTGTATTTTTTGCAAGACCTGACTTTTAAGGCGGATGTAAGGATAAACTAAAATTTATAAACTAATATTTTGATGCAATAATATTACCTGGGTATGCACTTGACTAAGGTATATACAAGATGTAGTATATAGATATGAGAGTATATCCGATGACATTAGAAGCATTTGAAAAACAATTTAATACAGAAGAAGCGTGCCGTGATTATTTATTTGAGTTGCGCTGGCCAAATGGGTTTGAATGTCCTAAATGCGGTAATAGTAAAGCTTGGCCAGTTGGAAACATTCTTTTTGAATGTAGTAAATGCAATCATCAAACATCCGTAATTGCGGGAACAATATTCCAAGATACCCACAAACCACTAACACTATGGTTTAGAGCGATTTGGTGGGTTACAGCACAAAAAAATGGTGCGAGTGCATTGGGGTTACAAAAGATATTGGGACTTGGCAGTTACCGCACCGCATGGACTTGGCTTCACAAATTAAGGCGTGCGATGGTTAGACCTGGTAGAGATAGATTATCTGGATATGTAGAAGTTGATGATGCTTACATAGGTGGCGAAAGTGAAGGAAAGCGTGGTCGTGGTTCTGGGAATAAGGTCCTTATAGTTGTTGCAGTTGAAGTAAAAGGGAAAAGGATTGGTCGTGTCAGGATATCTCGTGTTCCAGATGCCTCTGGAGAGAGCCTTTTAACCTTTGTGCAAGAATCAGTTGAAAAAGGTAGTACGGTTAACACTGACGGATGGCAAGGATATAATGGTTTATCTGGTGCTGGATATAGGCACGAAGTTACAATTGCCAAGCATGTTAAGAAATCAGATTTACTGCCGCATGTTCATTTGATTATTTCTCTGCTAACCAGATGGCTATTAGGGACTCATCAAGGTGCTGTAGCAGGTACGCACATTGATTATTATCTTGATGAATATACTTTTAGGTTTAATCGACGTGCTTCACACTACCGTGGTAAGCTGTTTTATAGGTTGATACAGCAAGCAGTAGTGATTTCACCAGTTTCCTATAAAGACATAGTTGAGAACAAGAATAGTAATTAAGGTAACCACAATATATAGGGGTTACCTTAGTCAAGTGCATACCCAGGTA
>CAYYGK010000257.1:0-3457 GCA_964471145.1 uncultured Eubacteriales bacterium
GGGCCATCTGAAACTCATATTCGAAATCTGAAACAGCCCTTAAGCCCTTTATTATTGCAGAAGCTCCCTTGGTTTCTGCAAATTCAATCAGTAGTCCGCTAAAACTTTCTATCTCTATATCATCCATTTCCGCCAGGGCACATTTTAAAAAGTCAAGCCTCTCATCTATTGAAAAAGTGCATTCCTTATGCACATTATTACCCACGGCAACTATTACTTTGCCAAACAGCTTTGATGCTCTTTCAATAATATCAATATGCCCGTTTGTAACAGGATCAAAACTGCCCGGGCAGACACATATACTCATAATTTCCCGCTTTCCCCTTGTGATGATGGGCTGTAAAAAGATAGAACAGTACGCCCGTATTTTTTTTTCATCACAGGCATCAGTTCACTTCCGGTATTATCTGTTGTTTCATTTGTATCTGACTCCGCCACCACAATACCGCCATCTGCTGTTAACCCCTCTTTCACAACAGACAATGCCGTCTTTTCGGCAAGCCGCATGCCATAAGGCGGGTCAATTAAAATTATATCAAACTTTTCACATGAATGCGACAACTTCTTTACTGCTTCAGACACCTTCATTCTTATAACCCTGGATTTCTCCATGAAACCTGTAGTCCTAAGGTTTTCAATTATTGCCCTTATTGATTCCCTGTCCCGGTCTACAAGTACGGCATTCAAAGCCCCTCTGCTCAACGCTTCCACGGCAAGGCTTCCTGTCCCTGAAAACAAATCAAGCACCCTTGCATCCTGTATGTAAGGCGCCAGCACATTGAAAAGCCCCTCTTTCACCCTGTCGGAGGTAGGCCTTATCCTTTTCCCCTTTACTGTCTTGAGCCTGTGTCCGCGTGCTTTTCCCGCAATCACTCTTAAAACCCCAAAGCACCTCCGTATACTAATTGAAAGTCAAATCGCTGTTTTCAAATTTGCGTTGTATTATACTATCAAGAGCTTTGCTGCTTTTTCCGTGTTCCACAACTATTTGTGCAGCTTCCTGGGCTTTTTTAAGTATTTCCATATCCCTGTAAAGGTTTGCAATTCTCAATTCAGGCAGACCGTGCTGTCTTGTTCCGAAAAAATCACCCGGTCCCCGCAGTTCAAGGTCCTTTTCTGCAACGGAAAACCCGTTATTGGTTTTGACCATTGTTTTTATTCTTTTTACGGATTTTCCGCTTTTGCTTCCCTTGTAAAGTATACAGTATGACTGTCTGCTTCCTCTTCCAACCCGGCCTCTTAGCTGGTGAAGCTGGGCAAGACCAAACCTCTCTGCGTTTTCCACTACCATAACACTGGCATTAGGCACATCCACCCCAACTTCAATAACTGTTGTTGATACCAGTATGTCGATTTCACCTTTTGAAAAGGACCTCATTATTTCATCCTTTTCCAGGGATTTCATTTTGCCATGAATCATTCTTACCCTAAGGTCTGTAAAATCTTTTTTTGAAATCTTTTCAGCAAGCTCTACCGCAGAACTCGCATCAATTTTATCTGATTCTTCCACAAGAGGACATACTATAAATACCTGGCTGCCCTCTTTTACTTTCTTTCTAATGAATGCATTAATCCTGTCACGCATTGATTCATCCGCATCGTATGTCTTTACCGGTTTCCGGCCGGGAGGCATCTCGTCCAGGACGGATATGTCCAGGTCACCATAGAGTATAAGGGCAAGGGTCCTGGGTATTGGCGTTGCTGTCATCACAAGTACATCAGGATTCTCCCCTTTCCCGGAAAAAACCGCACGCTGCCTTACTCCAAACCTGTGCTGTTCATCTGTAACAACAAGACCCAGAGATTTAAAAGCTGTTCCTTCCTGTATTAGGGCGTGTGTCCCTATAACAAGGTTTATAGTTCCCTTTTCGATTCCAGCCCTTATTTGCTGTTTCTTATCTTTTGGAGTGCCTCCGGTAAGCAGTGCAATATTTATATCAGTTCCGGAAAGAAAATCCTTTACAGTATTGTAATGCTGTTCGGCAAGTATTTCGGTGGGTACCATCATTGCGGCCTGGTAACCGTTGTATATCGCCCTCAGTATACTTATTACGGCAACGACTGTCTTTCCCGAGCCCACATCCCCCACAAGAAGCCTGTTCATTACCTTGCCGTTTCCCATATCCTGGGCTATTTCATTTACAACCCTTTTTTGTGCTCCTGTCAGTTCAAACGGAATGTTTTTTAAAAAAACATCTATCGCAGAAACCTTCCTGAAGGATATGCCTGTTGTTGATTCACGTATTGTTTTCCTGATTAACAGAAGACCTGTCTGTATTATCATAAGCTCCTGGAAAGAGAGCCTGTATCTTGCATTTTCAAGCGCCTTTTCATCTTCGGGAAAGTGTATGTTTTTTATTGAGTAGTTGAGTTCACACAGCTTATATTTCTCCCGTATCCAACCCGTCAGCATGTCTTCAAGGCCGCAGTCAACATACTCTAGAGCCGCCTTGATGGTGTTTCTGACAACCTTCTGCGTAAGTCCCGCTGTTAATGGATAAACAGGTGCTATGCCGCACAGTTTGCCAACATCATGGGCTTCCACATGTTCAGGGCTTTGGATTTCAGCAACACCGAATTTCTTGCTTACCCTTCCGTAAAAAGCATACTGCTGCCCCTGCCTGAAAACCCTTTTAAGATAACCCTGGTTAAACCATACGCAGTTGGCTCTGCCTGTCTCATCCTGTATTCTGATTTTTTGTATTGAAAGTTTCCTCCCTGGCCTGGTCTCCTGCATATGTGAAACAACTGTACACCTGACCGTACATGTCTCGCCGTCAGTCAGGTCAGACAATGCCTTTACTTTTCTTCGATCCTCATAATCCCTCGGGTAATAATACAGAATGTCCTCAACAGTACAAACACCCAGCTTATTAAAAAGACGGGCCCTGGATTTGCCCACCCCTTTAAGTATATCAACCGGCTGTTGAGTTCTATTCCTATCTGGTCCGGTCATAACATCTCCTGTGCAAGTATTTACAGCACTATTGTATATTTGCATTTTTTAATAGTCAAGATACATTAGCCGTGAAGTACTTTCATTTGCCTCTTGATTGACACACCTCGTTTGTGGTAGAATGTGCGGTAGCAGCATTGTTAATAACTTCACCTGTAAGGAGGTGTGGTAAAAATGGCTAAATGTTATGTATGTTCAAAAGAAACGGTATTCGGCAACCAGGTAAGCCATTCGGTCAGAAGGACCTCAAGGACCTGGAAACCGAATCTAAGAAAGGTTCGCATAGATGATAACGGAACTAC
This sequence comes from uncultured Eubacteriales bacterium, assembly GCA_964471145.1. GTDB lineage: Bacteria > Bacillota > Clostridia > Acetivibrionales > STF1-152 > CAYYGK01. Next base: position 3,259 of record CAYYGK010000257.1, read on the forward strand.
CAGGACCGTTTATGTGTGTGCAAAGTGCCTGCGTTCAAACAAGGTGAAGAGAGCAATATAGAGAATTAAAAAAAGCGTTTAAAAACGCTTTTTTTTAATTCCTTCTATCCCATTCCGAATACTCTCTTTATTATGTTGCCCAGCAGCTTCGGCATTTTTAAAACTACAATTTTCATATGACTACCCCCATATTATTATT
>CAYYGK010000258.1:0-3443 GCA_964471145.1 uncultured Eubacteriales bacterium
GGCGGTCGGGATCGAACCAACGACACTACGGGTATGAACCGTATGCTCTAGCCAACTGAGCTACGCCGCCATATTGCTTCCCCAATCATGCTTTACTATTGTAGCAACAGGTAAATAAAAAGTCAAGTAATAAACCGCAATTTCACTTAAGCCTCTTTAAGACCTGCCCGGGTTATTACCTCCTGCAATAACCCGGGTAAAAACAATAATAGTCCTCTCTTACATCCACCAGATGTGCGAGCAGCAAGCTTGCTTTAAATTTCATTCCCGTTTAAGAAGTCTATAGAACATCTCGGCTGATGTCTCTCTTCCTACGGCTCCCTCCGGATTAAACATGATATTTCCATGAACATCTTCTTTCTTGAGCCAGAGCCCCGCCCTGATAGCTTGTGCTACATATTTTCTTGCCCAGTTGCTTATTTCCTCTGCATCATCTATTTCTGACAGGTACTCATCTATTTCGTCTTCCTCAAGGGAACAGGCTTCATCCTCAAGCCCTGCAGCTCTTACAAGTATTGTATAAGCCTGTTCATTTTTTATACTGCTCTCGGGTGCAAATGTGGTAGAATTCATACCATTTATCAATCCGTTCGCAAAAGCTGTAGCAACTTCTCCCACATACCATTTACCCACGGCTACATCCAGAAAAGGGTGCTCAAAAGTTATTTCAAGTCCTAGTGCCCTCACAAGCAGTGCCGCATATTCAGCCCTTTTAAGAAGACGTCCTGAACCAAATCTTCCCTGCCCCATTCCCTGTACCAATCCATTTGCATAAAGCCATTCAACTTTGTCGTATACAGGATTGTCAGGTGCAACATCGCTGAATGTCGGTTCAGGCATGCATATTGCATATATGCCGTCCCCCGGAGCAACTGCACCTATTGCTTCCTGTTCTCCGATAATCCATTGTTCCTGTACAACTTCCCATGCAGAGGGTTTTTCATCACTTATCTTATAAAGCTTTATGTCAGACGGATCATCTGCAGTTGAGAAGTCAACAAGTATTTCGAGAAAGTAGTAAATATTCTCGTTTATCACTTCATCATATTGTATTGAAAAAACAGGCGTTCCGGCATCCAGAATATTAACATATTCATATCCTTCAGGTGCCGGCATATAAGATTCATACAATGACCATAAGCTTTCATCTTCTGATCCTATATACTCTTCCCCAAGTCCTGCAACAAGTCCTGATACACCTTCAAAAATCTGAATCCTGGGCACAAGCTCTTTTGCCTTTTTCTTTGCTTCCTTTTTCTTTGCTTCATTGACTGCCTTTCTTGCCTTGTCATAAGGATTATTCTCCTTGAAAAGGTCATCAATTCTTTTTTTTAATTCATCCAGCTTTTTTTTCATTTTTGCCTGCTCTGTTCCATCTCCTTCATCAATTTCCTTGAAGTCGTCAGCCAGATAGTCACCTTTTTCATAATTATGTTTTTTTAGTAAGTTTACCCATTTTTGGATAAGTTCCTTCACATACTCCCTTTTTTCCTTCAACTCATCTTCCCTTGCTTTCTTTTCTTCATCGCTTAAACCTTCGGGAACTTCAGTATCAAACAGATCCTGGTACCAGTCAAGCAGCATATGAATAAATTTATAATAAGCCTCAACTTCTGTTGCTTCAGGCCCTGTACACTTTTTATAGGCAGTCCAGCTGTCATCCCAGTCTGTTGGTTTTCTGCCGTTTTTTTTAAATGCAGGGCTCTTTGGCGCCTGGTAATGAGCATGCACTTTTTCATGCACAAGCATTCTTGCAAGGTCCGCATTCTTCTTCCAGCTCTCAATCGGCGAATCAGCCTGTGCTTTGGTAAGTTTTTTTAGAATGTCTGCTCTTATTGTTATTGTGCCGTCCTTGTTTGTAGTAGCATTTTCAGACTTATCAGCATCAGCCTTGATTTTTTTATCCTTGAGCCAATCCTCAACATCCTTGGCCCAGTCTGCTTCCTCCATATCCTTTAAAACCTGGATAGCAGCATTTATTCTTGCTTTTTCATCATCAGTAAGGTCTCTTTTGGCAGCACTTGCTGTGGCAGGAATAAACAATACAGCAACTGCAGCAGAAACTGCAACTACATTAATCATAAATCTCTTGAGTTTCTGTTTCATAATATGACACCCCCGGCTATTATCTTATGACATTCTTTTTAGTAAGTAAAGCTCTCTATTTCTCTTGCTTTTGAAGGTTTTGGGTACCTGTCCATTTCCTCAGTACCTCAGGCACCCTTATGCTTCCGTCAGCCTGCTGAAACTGCTCGGCAATGGCAGGCAGAAGCCTGCTTGTTGCAAGTCCTGAGGCATTGAGCATATGAACATATTCATTCCTTCCTGTGCTTTCTCTTTTAAACCTGATATTGCCTCTTCTTGCCTGGTAGTCGTATCCGTTTGATGCTGAGCTTATCTCCTTGTACTCATCCATGCTCGGAATCCAGACCTCTATGTCATATGTTTTTGCCATAGATGCGCTGCAGTCTCCGGCGGCAAGCCTGGAAACCCTGTAATGCAGCCCAAGTCCCCGGACAAGTCTTTCTGCCTTTTCAACAAGCTCATCAAGAGCATTATCAGACTCCTCCGGCATTGTATACTGAAACATCTCCACCTTGTTGAACTGATGTCCCCTTATCATTCCCCTCTCATTTGTTCTATAGCTTCCTGCTTCCCTCCTGTAGCATGGTGTATATGCAAAGTACTTCTTTGGAAGTTCAGCCTCCTTTAGAATTTCATCCCGGTGAAAGCTGGCCATGGCGGTTTCAGCAGTAGGAAGTATGAACTGCAATCTGTCATCTTCTGTGTCAAGGGTATACACATCATTCTCAAACTTTGGAAACTGCCCTGCTGTATAACCGCATTCCCATGTAAGTATATGTGGAGGTAATACAAACTGATATCCGTCTTTTATATGTTCTTCGATGAAATAGTTTAAAAGCCCCCATTCAAGTCTTGCTCCCGCTCCGGTATATACCCAGAATCCGCTTCCGCCTAACTTTGCGCCCCTTTGATAATCTATAAGTCCCAGTGATGTAACAAGCTCAATATGGTCTTCAGGTTCAAAATCAAACTCAGGTTTTTCACCATTATACCTTAATACAACGTTGTTTTCCTTGCCCCCTGCGGGGACATCTTCAGCAGGCAGGTTGGGAAGCAGCTCCAGAAAACCTTGAATACTGTCTTCAAGCACACTGATTTCCGAGTCTATTTTCTTTATTTCCTCTGACAGTTTCTTCATTTCTTTAATCCTGGACGCTACATCACCGCCCTCTTTTTTTATAATGGGTATCACTGCCGAAACCTTGTTCCGTAAAGCTTTTTTCTCCTCTGTTTCAGTTATAAGCTGCCTTCTCCTTGAATCCCATTGGAGAAGCTCTGTAAAATCAACAGATTCCATTCTCTTAAGAAGAGCACTCCTTACTTCTTCAGGTTCTTTCCTTATTCTGTTTATATCAAGC